>NZ_JBLTJC010000243.1:0-16162 GCF_048158785.1 Streptomyces colwelliae
CCAACGGCTGTCCACCACACGGGTGTTGGGCGCCGCGTCGGTCGTGCTGCTGTGCGGGGCCGCGACCGCCGTGGCCGGCCCGCTCGGCTTCGTGGGCCTGGCCGTGCCGCATGCCGCGCGGCTGGTCGCCTATCCGTCGGAGTACCAGCGTCCCGAGCCGGGCGCCTGGCCGCGGCCCGCGCAGGACGACTACGGCTGGCAGCAGCAGCGACTCGGCTTCCCGGAGCGGGACCCGTACGCGTCGCCGCCGCAGGACCAGTACGGACCGCCGTCCCAGGATCAGTACGGGGCACCGGCCAAGGACAAGTACGGTCCGCCGCAGGACTCGTACCAGTCGCAGCAGGACCAGTACGCGCCGCCGGCGCAGGAGTACCGCCCGCAGTCGATGGAACGTCCGTCGTACGAGCAGCAGCGCGCCGAGTACGAACAGTCGCGGGCCGAGTACGAGAAGTCCCGCGCGGAGTACAACCAGCGGGACGCGCGCCGCGACCTGTCCGACTCGCACCCGCCCGCCAACTCCGGTCATGTGCACCGCGGCGGTCCGGGACCGCTGGGCTCGAAGCCCGCGCCGGCCGCGGGCCCGGGGGAACCGACCGCGCGCCTGAACCCGAAGTACCTCTTCGACACCTTCGTCATCGGTGCCTCGAACCGCTTCGCGCACGCGGCCGCGGTCGCCGTCGCCGAGGCGCCCGCGAAGGCGTACAACCCCCTTTTCATCTACGGGGAGTCGGGGCTCGGCAAGACGCACCTGCTGCACGCGATCGGGCACTACGCGCGGAGCCTGTATCCCGGCACGCGCGTGCGGTACGTGAGCTCGGAGGAGTTCACCAACGAGTTCATCAACTCGATCCGCGACGGCAAGGGCGACAGCTTCCGCAAGCGGTACCGCGAGATGGACATCCTTCTTGTCGACGACATCCAGTTCCTCGCGGACAAGGAGTCGACGCAGGAGGAGTTCTTCCACACCTTCAACACGCTCCACAACGCCAACAAGCAGATCGTGCTGTCCTCCGACCGGCCGCCCAGGCAGCTGGTGACGCTGGAGGACCGGCTGCGGAACCGTTTCGAATGGGGCCTGACCACCGACGTCCAGCCGCCCGAGCTGGAGACTCGTATCGCCATCCTTCGTAAGAAGGCGGTGCAGGAGCAGCTCAACGCCCCGCCGGAGGTCCTGGAGTTCATCGCCTCCCGCATCTCGCGGAACATCCGCGAGCTGGAGGGGGCGCTGATCCGGGTGACGGCGTTCGCGTCGCTCAACCGGCAGCCGGTCGACCTCGGACTCACCGAGATCGTCCTGAAGGACCTGATCCCGGGCGGCGAGGACTCGACACCGGAGATCACCGCGACCGCGATCATGGGAGCGACCGCCGACTACTTCGGCATCACGGTCGAGGACCTGTGCGGCAGTTCACGCGGCCGCCAGCTGGTCACGGCCCGGCAGATCGCCATGTACGTGTGCCGCGAACTGACCGACCTCTCGTTGCCGAAGATCGGCGCGCAGTTCGGCGGCCGCGACCACACGACCGTCATGCACGCCGACCGCAAGATCCGCGCGCTGATGGCCGAGCGCCGCTCGATCTACAACCAGGTCACCGAACTGACCAACCGCATCAAGAACGGCTGACAGCCGCGGAGTTACGACACCAGAGCTACGACACCGAAGGGCGCCCCGGGATCTCTCCCGGGGCGCCCTTCGTCGTGCCGGGAGGCGGTCGGTACGACGGCCGGTACGGCGCTCGGAGACGACGGGAGGCGCTTCGGCGGGCGCAGGGAGAGGAGGAAGACGGCGCCGTCGGAGAGGCGTCGAGAGAGCGAATCCCGGAGGTGTACAGGGGCGTCCGGAGACGATCCGCAGCGGTTCCGGACCTGCCTCGGAGCCATTCCGGAGCCACTCTGAGGCGTCCCGGAAGCCACTCTGAAGCGGTCCGCGGCCGGTCCTCAGCCCGTCCGGAGACCCTTTGGAGCCCGTTTGGAGCCCGCCGTGAGCCGATCCGGCAGCCGCTCACCCTCGTTTCAAACCCACGGACCGACCACCGGCTGTTCGAATACCCGCCGGGTTACGGCCGTCCTCCACAGATTCGGCGACTTTCTTCCGTCCACATCCTGGGGACTGTGAAGTTGTCCAGATCGTGTCCACAGGCTCCGCGAGTGAGGGACCATCAGACCAGGTCAGGTGCTTGTGGATTCGTGGACAAAAGATATCCACAGGCTGTGGACGGATCCTTGATCCCCAGCCTGTGGATCAAGTTGTCCACCGACAACCCACAGGCTGGGGCCGGTTGTCCCCAGCGATCTCCAGCTTCTCCACACCGCTGTCCACTGTTCGGCAACGCAACGCGCCATCTCACCGTGTCGAGTGAAAGGCGTCACACGAAGGTGCCGGGTTGGGCTGTGGGAAAGGTGGGTAAAGCTGGGGACGGCGCTGGGGAGAAGTGGCCCTCGGCTGTGCACGGGGTGTGCAGAACTTTCCGTTCTCCACAGAAACCCGAGGTTGTCCACCGCCGTCGCCCACAGGGTCGGTGGACAAAATTCCCGGCCTGACCTGCGAAAACGCGGTTATCCACGGTATCCACAGCCCCTACTACTACTAGCAACTAGAGAGAGCTGGGAAACCGTTTCGAAGCGGGGCCTGTGCACAACTCGCGCTTCGTCGCCCGACAGCCCCTCGTCACGACTTGACCCCGATAGGCACCTACTGTCAGTGCCGTGCGTCAGACTGTTCCCCGATGTCCTTCCCCTCACAGGGACCGACGACACCGAGACAGACGACGAAGCCACGCAGGCCGAGAAGCGCCGGCAACAGCAGGAGGCGGCAACAGTGAAGATCCGGGTGGAACGCGACGTACTCGCGGAGGCAGTGGCCTGGGCGGCACGCAGCCTCCCGGCCCGTCCGCCGGCGCCGGTCCTCGCCGGCCTCCTGCTGAAGTCAGAGGAGGGGCAGCTGAGCCTGTCCAGCTTCGACTACGAGGTCTCCGCGCGCGTGTCGGTCGACGCGGAGGTCGAGGAGGAGGGCACGGTCCTCGTCTCCGGCCGGCTGCTCGCCGACATCTGCCGCGCCCTGCCCAACCGGCCGGTGGAGATTTCCACAGACGGTGTACGGGCGACGGTGGTCTGCGGCTCCTCACGCTTCACCCTGCACACACTCCCTGTGGAGGAGTACCCGGCGCTGCCGCAGATGCCGGGCGCGACCGGCACCGTCCCCGGTGAGGTGTTCGCCTCGGCGGCCGCCCAGGTGGCCATCGCGGCCGGCCGTGACGACACGCTGCCCGTCCTCACCGGTGTGCGCATCGAGATCGAGGGCGACACGGTGACGCTGGCGTCCACCGACCGCTACCGCTTCGCGGTCCGTGAGTTCCTGTGGAAGCCGGAGGACCCGGAGGCGTCCGCGGTCGCCCTGGTGCCCGCCAAGACGCTCCTGGACACCGCCAAGGCCCTCACGAGCGGCGACAGCGTGATCCTGGCCCTGTCCGGCTCGGGCCAGGGCGAGGGCCTCATCGGCTTCGAGGGCGCCGGGCGTCGTACGACGACCCGCCTCCTGGAGGGCGACCTCCCGAAGTACCGCTCGCTGTTCCCGACGGAGTTCAACACCATCGCCGTGATCGAGACCGCCCCCTTCGTGGAGGCCGTCAAGCGCGTGGCCCTGGTCGCCGAGCGCAACACCCCGGTGCGGCTGAGCTTCGAGCAGGGTGTGCTGATCCTGGAGGCCGGTTCCAGCGACGACGCACAGGCTGTGGAGCGGGTCGACGCGAACCTCGAGGGCGACGACGTGTCGATCGCCTTCAACCCGACGTTCCTGCTGGACGGCCTGAGCGCGATCGACTCCCCGGTGGCCCAGCTGTCCTTCACGACCTCCACGAAGCCCGCGCTGCTCAGTGGCAAGCCGGCTCTGGACGCCGAGGCGGACGAGGCCTACAAGTACCTGATCATGCCGGTCCGCCTCAGCGGCTGATCCGTACCGACGAGAACACCGCAGGTCGGGGCATACCGCTCGGTACTTCTGAGCGCGTATGCCCACAGGTGTGCATGACCGTCCGGGTTTAGGCTCGGACACAGGTACGCAAGTGCCTTCATGCCACGTCGCACCCTAAGGAACAACTGATGGAGCTCGGTCTCGTCGGCCTCGGCAAGATGGGCGGCAACATGCGCGAGCGCATCCGCCGCGCAGGCCACACCGTCATCGGATACGACCGCAACCCGGACCTCGCCGATGTCCACAGCCTGGAAGAGCTTGTGGGCAAGCTCAAGGGCCCGCGCGTGGTGTGGGTGATGGTCCCGGCCGGCGCCCCGACCCAGGCCACCGTCGACGAGCTGGCGGAGCTCCTGGAGCCCGGCGACGTCGTCGTGGACGGCGGCAACTCCCGCTGGACGGACGACGAGAAGCACGCCGAGGAGCTGGGTGCCAAGGGCATCGGCTTCGTCGACGCGGGCGTCTCAGGCGGCGTCTGGGGCCTCCAGAACGGCTACGCCCTGATGGTCGGCGGCGACGCCGAGAACATCGCCAAGGTCCAGCCCGTCTTCGACGCCCTGAAGCCCGAGGGCGACTTCGGCTTCGTCCACGCCGGAAAGGTCGGCGCGGGCCACTTCTCGAAGATGGTCCACAACGGCATCGAGTACGCGATGATGCAGGCCTATGCCGAGGGCTGGGAGCTGCTGGAGAAGGTCGACTCGGTGACGGACGTCCGCGAGGTCTTCCGCTCCTGGCAGGAGGGGACCGTCATCCGCTCCTGGCTGCTTGACCTTGCCGTCAACGCCCTGGACGGCGACGAGCACCTCGACAAGCTCAAGGGCTATGCCGAGGACTCCGGTGAGGGCCGCTGGACCGTCGAGGCCGCCATCGACAACGCCGTGCCGCTGCCCGCGATCACGGCCTCCCTCTTTGCGCGGTTCGCGTCGCGCCAGGAGGACTCGCCGCAGATGAAGATGATCGCGGCGCTGCGCAACCAGTTCGGCGGCCACGCCGTCGAGACGAAGTAGTCCACAACGACGAAGTAATCCACAGATCCGCAGATCCACAGGCCCCGGGCCCGTGGATCCACAGCCTGGGGGAGGTCGGCGAACGACCATGCACGTCACGCATCTGTCGCTGGCCGACTTCCGCTCGTACGCCGGGGTCGACGTCCCGCTCGACCCCGGCGTCACCGCGTTCGTGGGGCCCAACGGGCAGGGCAAGACCAACCTCGTCGAGGCCATCGGCTATCTCGCCACCCTGGGCAGTCACCGCGTCTCCTCCGACGCTCCGCTGGTCCGCATGGGCGCCGAGCGCGCGATCATCCGGGCGCAGGTCAGACAGGGCGAGCGGCAGCAGCTGGTCGAACTGGAGCTGAACCCCGGCCGCGCCAACCGCGCCCGCATCAACCGGTCCTCGCAGGTCAGACCCCGTGACGTGCTGGGCATCGTACGGACCGTGCTGTTCGCGCCCGAGGATCTCGCCCTGGTGAAGGGTGATCCCGGGGAGCGGCGGCGTTTTCTGGACGAGCTGATCACCGCGCGCTCTCCGCGCATGGCCGGTGTCCGTTCGGACTACGAGCGGGTGCTCAAGCAGCGCAACACCCTGCTGAAGTCGGCCGCGTTGGCGCGGCGGCACGGCGGGCGGTCGATGGACCTGTCCACGCTCGACGTGTGGGATCAGCATCTCGCGCGCGTGGGGGCCGAGTTGCTCGCCCAGCGGCTCGATCTGATCGCCGCGGTGCAGCCCCTCGCGGACAAGGCGTACGAGCAACTGGCCCCCGGTGGCGGCCCGGTGGCCCTGGAGTACAAGCCGTCGGCGCCCGGTGAGGCACACACGCGTGAGGACCTCTATGAGCAGTTGATGGCGGCGATCGCGGAGGCGCGCAAGCAGGAGATCGAGCGGGGCGTCACCCTCGTAGGACCGCATCGGGACGATTTGGTTCTCAAACTCGGTCAGTTGCCCGCCAAGGGATACGCCTCGCACGGTGAGTCCTGGTCGTACGCGCTGGCGTTGCGGCTCGCGTCGTACGACCTGCTCCGGGGTGAGGGCAATGAGCCGGTGCTCGTGCTCGACGACGTGTTCGCGGAGTTGGACACGCGGCGTCGGGAGCGGCTGGCCGAGCTGGTGGCGCCCGGCGAGCAGGTGCTGGTGACGGCCGCGGTCGACGACGACGTGCCGCACGTGCTGGCGGGGACGCGGTACAGCGTGGCGGAGGGGGCGGTGGAGCGCGTATGACGACCGATCAGCCCCCGGCCGGGGAACCCGCGCCCAAGAAGGCCGCCGAACCCTCCGGCGTCGACCTCGCGCGCGTGGCGTTGCGCGCCGCGAAGGAACAGGCACGCGCGCGTGGGGACGCGGCGCAGCAGAAGAAGCAGGCGCGGCGCGGCGGTCTGCGCTCCGGCGCGCGCGCCGACGGCCGCGACCCGATGGCCCTCGGTGCTGCGATCAACCGGCTGCTGAACGAGCGCGGCTGGGAGACGCCGGCCGCGGTGGGCGGTGTGATGGGCCGCTGGCCGCAGATCGTCGGTGAGGACCTGGCCAATCACTGCGTACCGGAGAAGTACGACGAGGACGAGCGGGTCCTGATCGTGCGCTGCGATTCGACGGCCTGGGCGACGAACCTGCGCCTCCTCGCCCCGCAGCTGGTGGCCCGGCTGAACGAGGACCTGGGGCACGGCACGGTGAAGCTCCTCAAGGTGAACGGCCCTGGTGGGCCGCCCCGCCGCTACGGTCCCCTGCGCGCTCCCGGCAGCACGGGTCCCGGCGACACCTATGGGTGACTGACATCACAGCGCGGGCTCCGGAGGGTGAACGGACGCGGTTGCGAATACCGACCTGACCCCGGAGTAGCAAAGGGTTGACACCCGGAAGCGCTGAGTGCCTCCGTGAGCCTCTTTGAGCCCCGTTCCGCATATGGGGAGTCGGGAGAGACCGGTTGAGGGCGGCACATGAGGACTCAGGTACCGGCAAACCCCCATCCATGTCGGCGCTACCGGTAGACTGGAAGCAATCCCGCCCCACTTGTGGGACACACACCGAGCAACGCTGACTAAGGCTTACCAACGCAACACGCCGCAGCCGCTCCGGCCACCCGCCGGGAGCCTGGCTTGTGCTGTGCCAGAAAGGGCGCTTCGTGGCCGATTCCGGCAACCCCAACGAGAACATCCCGTCCACCGACGCCGGCGCCAACGGCGGGGCTCGCACCTCGAACGGCGAGGTCACCGCCTCGTACGACGCCAGCGCCATCACCGTCCTCGAGGGTCTGGACGCGGTCCGCAAGCGACCCGGTATGTACATCGGCTCGACCGGCGAGCGCGGCCTGCACCACCTCGTGCAGGAGGTCGTCGACAACTCCGTCGACGAGGCGCTGGCCGGCCACGCGGACACGATCGACGTCACGATCCTTCACGACGGCGGCGTCCGCGTCATCGACAACGGCCGAGGCATCCCGGTGGGCATCGTCCCGTCCGAGGGCAAGCCGGCCGTCGAGGTCGTGCTGACGGTGCTGCACGCGGGCGGCAAGTTCGGGGGCGGCGGTTACGCGGTCTCCGGCGGTCTGCACGGCGTGGGCGTGTCCGTGGTGAACGCGCTGTCCAGCAAGGTCGCCGTCGAGGTCAGGACCGACGGACACCGCTGGACGCAGGACTACAAGCTGGGCGTTCCGACCGCCCCGCTCGCGCAGCACGAGGCCACGGACGAGACCGGCACCTCGGTCACCTTCTGGGCCGACCCGGACATCTTCGAGACCACCGAGTACTCCTTCGAGACGCTGTCGCGGCGCTTCCAGGAGATGGCGTTCCTCAACAAGGGTTTGACGATCAAACTCACTGACGAGCGCGAGCTGGCGAAGGCCACGGCCGGTGCCGACGAGGCGGGTGCGGACGAGAAGGACGAAGTCAAGACCGTCACGTACCACTACGAGGGCGGCATCGTCGACTACGTGACGTACCTCAACTCCCGCAAGGGAGACGTGGTGCACCCGACCGTCATCGACCTGGAGGCGGAGGACAAGGACAAGAGCCTGTCCCTCGAGGTCGCGATGCAGTGGAACAGCGGTTACAGCGAGGGTGTGTACTCCTTCGCCAACATCATCCACACGCATGAGGGCGGTACGCACGAAGAGGGCTTCCGGGCCGCGCTGACGTCACTGATCAACAAGTACGCGCGCGACAAGAAGCTGCTCCGCGAGAAGGACGACAACCTCACGGGCGACGACATCCGCGAGGGTCTGACCGCGATCATCTCGGTGAAGCTGGCCGAGCCGCAGTTCGAGGGCCAGACCAAGACCAAGCTCGGCAACACCGAAGCGAAGACCTTCGTACAGAAGGCGGTCTACGAGCACCTCAACGACTGGCTGGACCGCAACCCGAACGAGGCCTCGGACATCATCCGCAAGGGCATCCAGGCGGCCACCGCGCGCGTGGCGGCCCGCAAGGCCCGTGACCTCACCCGTCGCAAGGGCCTCCTGGAGACCGCGTCCCTGCCGGGCAAGCTGTCCGACTGCCAGTCGAACGACCCCACCAAGTGCGAGATCTTCATCGTCGAGGGTGACTCCGCCGGCGGCTCGGCCAAGTCCGGCCGGAACCCGCAGTACCAGGCGATCCTCCCGATCCGGGGAAAGATCCTCAACGTCGAGAAGGCCAGGATCGACAAGATCCTGCAGAACCAGGAGATCCAGGCACTGATCTCCGCCTTCGGCACCGGAGTCCACGAGGACTTCGACATCGCCAGGCTGCGCTATCACAAGATCATCCTGATGGCGGACGCCGACGTCGACGGTCAGCACATCAGCACCCTGCTGCTGACCTTCCTGTTCCGCTTCATGCGGCCGCTGGTCGAGGCCGGGCACGTGTTCCTGTCGCGTCCCCCGCTGTACAAGATCAAGTGGGGCCGTGACGACTTCGAGTACGCGTACTCGGACCGTGAGCGCGACGCCCTGATCGAGCTGGGCCGGCAGAGCGGCAAGCGCATCAAGGAAGACTCGATCCAGCGCTTCAAGGGTCTCGGCGAGATGAACGCCGAGGAGCTGCGCATCACCACGATGGACCAGGAGCACCGCGTCCTCGGCCAGGTCACCCTGGATGACGCCGCGCAGGCCGACGACCTGTTCTCGGTCCTCATGGGCGAGGACGTCGAGGCGCGCCGCCAGTTCATCCAGCGCAACGCCAAGGACGTCCGCTTCCTCGACATCTGAGTCGGTCTCAGCTGACCGCATCAGGAAGGATCTTCACCAGCAATGGCCGACGAGAACACTCCCAGTACGCCTGAAGAGGGCGTCATCGCCCAGCGCGTCGAGCCCGTCGGGCTTGAGACGGAGATGCAGCGCTCGTACCTCGACTACGCGATGTCCGTCATCGTGTCGCGAGCCCTGCCCGACGTCCGCGACGGCCTCAAGCCGGTCCACCGCCGCGTCCTGTACGCCATGTACGACGGCGGCTACCGGCCCGAGAAGGGCTTCTACAAGTGCGCCCGTGTCGTCGGCGACGTCATGGGCAACTACCACCCGCACGGCGACTCCTCGATCTACGACGCGCTGGTCCGCCTCGCGCAGCCGTGGTCGATGCGGATGCCGCTGGTGGACTCCAACGGCAACTTCGGCTCTCCGGGCAACGACCCCGCCGCCGCCATGCGCTACACCGAGTGCAAGCTGGCGCCGCTGTCCATGGAGATGGTCCGTGACATCGACGAGGAGACCGTCGACTTCACGGACAACTACGACGGCCGCTCGCAGGAGCCGACCGTCCTGCCGGCCCGTTTCCCGAACCTGCTGATCAACGGCTCGGCGGGCATCGCGGTCGGCATGGCCACCAACATCCCGCCGCACAACCTCCGTGAGGTCGCGGCGGGCGCCCAGTGGTGCCTGGAGAACCCCGAGGCCTCCCACGAGGAGCTGCTGGACGCGCTGATCGAGCGCATCAAGGGCCCCGACTTCCCGACCGGTGCGCTCGTCGTCGGCCGCAAGGGCATCGAGGAGGCGTACCGCACCGGGCGCGGCTCGATCACCATGCGCGCGGTCGTCGAGGTCGAGGAGATCCAGAACCGCCAGTGCCTGGTGGTCACCGAACTCCCCTACCAGACCAACCCCGACAACCTCGCGCAGAAGATCGCCGACCTGGTGAAGGACGGCAAGGTCGGCGGCATCGCGGACGTCCGCGACGAGACGTCGTCCCGTACCGGCCAGCGCCTCGTCATCGTCCTGAAGCGGGACGCGGTCGCCAAGGTCGTACTGAACAACCTCTACAAGCACACGGACCTTCAGTCCAACTTCAGCGCCAACATGCTGGCCCTGGTCGACGGTGTGCCGCGCACGCTCTCGCTCGACGCGTTCATCCGCCACTGGGTGGCGCACCAGATCGAGGTCATCGTCCGCCGGACGAAGTTCCGGCTGCGCAAGGCCGAGGAGCGGGCGCACATCCTGCGCGGCCTCCTGAAGGCCCTGGACGCCATCGACGAGGTCATCGCGCTGATCCGGCGCAGCGACACCGTCGACATCGCGCGAACGGGCCTGATGGCCCTCCTGGAGATCGACGAGATCCAGGCGAACGCCATCCTGGAGATGCAGCTCCGCCGACTGGCCGCCCTGGAGCGCCAGAAGATCATCCAGGAGCACGACGAACTCCAGGCGAAGATCACCGAGTACAACGCGATCCTCGCCTCCCCGGTCCGCCAGCGCGGCATCGTCAGCGAGGAACTCGCCGCGATCGTCGAGAAGTTCGGCGACGACCGCAAGACGATGCTGGTGCCCTTCGACGGCGACATGTCCATCGAGGACCTCATCGCCGAAGAGGACATCGTCGTCACCATCTCGCGCGGCGGCTACGTCAAGCGCACCAAGGCGGACGACTACCGCTCCCAGAAGCGCGGCGGCAAGGGCGTACGCGGCACGAAGCTCAAGGAAGACGACATCGTCGACCACTTCTTCGTGTCGACCACGCACCACTGGCTGCTGTTCTTCACCAACAAGGGCCGCGTCTACCGCGCGAAGGCGTACGAACTCCCCGACGCCGGCCGGGACGCGCGCGGGCAGCACGTCGCGAACCTGCTCGCCTTCCAGCCGGACGAGGCGATCGCCGAGATCCTCGCGATCCGTGACTACGAAGCGGCTCCTTACCTGGTCCTCGCCACCAAGGGCGGCCTGGTGAAGAAGACGCCTCTGAAGGATTACGATTCACCCCGCTCCGGCGGTGTCATCGCGATCAACCTCCGTGAGACGGAGGACGGTTCCGACGACGAACTGATCGGCGCCGAACTCGTCTCGAACGAGGACGATCTGCTGCTGATCAGCAAGAAGGCACAGTCGATCAGGTTCACGGCCACGGACGACGCACTGCGCCCCATGGGGCGTGCGACCTCCGGTGTCAAGGGCATGAGTTTCCGCGAGGGCGACCAGCTTCTCTCGATGAATGTTGTTCGACCCGGTACGTTCGTGTTCACTGCCACAGACGGCGGGTACGCGAAGCGGACCGCCGTCGACGAGTACCGCGTCCAGGGTCGCGGCGGCCTGGGTATCAAGGCCGCCAAGATCGTCGAGGACCGCGGTTCCCTCGTCGGCGCGCTGGTGGTCGAGGAGACCGACGAGATCCTCGCCATCACGCTGTCCGGCGGTGTGATTCGTACGCGAGTCAACGAGGTCAGGGAGACGGGCCGTGACACCATGGGCGTCCAACTGATCAACCTGGGCAAGCGCGATGCCGTCGTCGGTATCGCTCGTAACGCCGAGGCGGGATCCGAGGCGGAGGAAGTCGTCGGCGACGAAGCCGCCGACGAGACCGCCGAGGGTGTCGCGACCACCGGCACGGACGAGGGTGACGCACCCTCGGACGAGTAGCACGAGGAGAGAGTCATCGTGAGCGGAGCCACGGGCGCCGGATCGACCGGTACGGACACGGACGGCGGCGGCCGTGGCTCCGCCGCGAACGCGACAGATCCGCACACGACCCAACTGCGGGCGATCGACGTGAAGAAGACGGACGCGCACGCGTCCGACACGCATGGATCCCAGGGGGGAACTGTGACGGACACCCGAGGTCCGCAGACCCAGCAGCAGTCGGCCGGTGCGGGTCCGGCCGCGCCCGGCGCCAAGGCTCCGGCCCAGGGCCAGGCGCCGGCTCAGCCCGCGCCGCCCGTCGCGCCGCCGCCTTCCCCGCTGCCGGGGGAGCGCCAGCCGCAGCAGGCCGCGGGGCCGTACCACCCGCCGCAGGCCTACCCCACGCAGGCGCCCGCCGCCCAGAGCGGTGCCGTACGGCGTCCGCGCACGGGCGCGCGTACCGCGCCGCGCACCCGCAAGGCGCGGCTGCGGGTGGCCAAGGCCGACCCGTGGTCGGTGATGAAGGTCAGCTTCCTGCTCTCCATCGCGCTGGGCATCTGCACGGTCGTGGCGTCCGCGGTGCTGTGGATGGTCATGGACGCGATGGGGGTCTTCTCGACGGTCGGCGGCACGATCTCGGAGGCGACCGGCTCGAACGAGTCGAACGGCTTCGACCTGCAGTCCTTCCTGTCCCTCCCGCACGTCCTGACGTTCGCGGGGATCATCGCGGTCATCGACGTCGTCCTGGCCACGGCCCTCGCGACGCTCGGCGCGTTCATCTACAACCTCTCCGCCGGCTTCGTCGGCGGCATCGAGCTGACGCTCGCCGAGGACGAGTGAGAAGACGCGTGAACGCGGGTTGAAACCCCTGTCGACAGTCCTGTGACTATCGATTTTGGGACTGCCCATGTCGTGCGCTAATCTTCAGGAGTCAGCGCGCGGGACACACTCCGCAGAGCGCGGCGGGGCTATAGCTCAGTTGGTTAGAGCGCATCCCTGATAAGGATGAGGCCACAGGTTCAAATCCTGTTAGCCCCACCAGCCAGAAGACCCCCAACCGGTTGCGGTTGGGGGTTTTTGGCGTCTACGGAGAGGACGGTTCAGGCTCCGGGCGAAACTCGATTGCTGTGCCCTCATGTCGGCCGGGTTCGTCGACATCGGCCACGGCATGTTCGGCGGCTGGGCCATCGAGTTCGTGCGACGGAGTCGGTGGGCCGGACTGCTGGGACACCTTGAGTCTCTGCCCTGGCCGTCGCCGCACACCGTTCAGGTACTGATCCACGATGAAGAAGACGACTGCTTCGGCCTGTGGATGATCCACGACGGGCGGCTTGTGGAAGTGCCCCTGCCGCGCACCCGGCGGGACTGTCCGCACGGACGGGCCGTTCGGTGGGGCCGGGGAAGGATGAGTCGTGGGCACGCCAGAAGACCCCCGACCGTGATGGGCCAGGGGTTTTCGGGGTCCTCTGAGTTGTCTCTGGAGCTTTGTACGCAAGTTCGCCGCTGTGTCAGAGAGGGCGGACGGTCGGGCAGGTCGGGTCAGGTGAGGCCAGGGAGGTCGCGTGCCGGGGTGTCGGCGCGCAGGGCGGTCCTGGGGCGCTGGGGTCAGCGCTGGAGGGGTGCCGCCGGCTCGGCGTGGTCCGGCTCGGTCGCGTCGGCCGTCTCCGTGGTCTCGTCCGTGTCCGTCGGCGGGCGGTGGCGGCAGCTGGGGGACTTGCCGTGGGCCTCGGCGCGGATGCGTTGCTTCATCGTGGGGGGCAGTGACCTGGTGAAGGTCCAGGGGGAGACCGCCGGTGTCGTCGTCTGGGCGACGGCGCTGGTGCTGGTCGTCTCGGTCCGCGGAGCAGCGGCGGCGGCCGCCGCGGTGACCGTGATGAGTCCGAGCGCCGTGCACAGTGCCAGGAAGCCGGTGACGAAGGCGTTCCACAACTTCATGACCTTGATCTGGGCCATGGCCCCTCACTTTCAGGTTGGGCGATTTGCGTACTTTCCTCATGATGTGTATGCGGGTCGCGAAGTGGTGGACCGACGCCCATGGCGCGTCGATGTTCTGATGAACACCACTCGGATGGGTGCAAGAGGCCAGAAAACACCCGAATATGCTCGAAAGAAGGGCGAAGTAACTGCCCGTGGGGGTGTGATCACCCTCCGATCGGAGCGGTTGCGTCCGCTCCTACTGCGTTGTCCCGGGCGGGAGTTGGCCCCGGACGCAGGTCACCGATCGGTCTCGGTCGGTGTGTATAGTCGGGCGACAGAGGTCCCCCTACGTCAAAGAAAGACGAGGTCGCGCGGTGAAGAAGCTTCTCCTGGTCGCACTGGCTGCCATCGGCGGTCTCCTCGTGTACCGCCAGATCCAGGCGGATCGCGCCGAGCAGGACCTGTGGACGGAGGCGACCGACTCCGTGCCCACGGGTTCCTGAGCACCGAGATCCAGTTCTGATCAAGCCCCGGCCGCCTGGCGGTCGGGGCTTTGTGTTGCGCCCCCGCCGACGTGCGGGTACGGCCGCCACGACCCGGGAGTTTCGGACGCTCGCACGGATTGCCCGGATGCCACGCGCGCGTGCGGGGCAGGATGGGCCACGTCCGGAGCAACGACGAGGGGTGGCGCGTGATGGGGCGGCGTACGGCGTGGTGGCGGACGCGGGCACAGGGCGGCCGTACGCCCGTCGCTGGGGCCGTACGACGTGTTGTGGTCCTCGCCGCGGTGCTGTGCGCGACGGCCGCCCTCACGGGCCGGCCCGCCGTGGCGGCCGGGTCACCTGGCTCCTACGGCTACGACCAGAGCGACCGGGTCGTCGACGGAGCGACCGGCACCGCCGACGCCCGAGACCTGAAACCCGGAGGGACGTACAGGAGTTCCCTCTCGAAGGGGGCCAGTGTCTACTACGGCCTTGATCTCGATGACACGTCGAATGTCTACGTGTCCGTGACCGCCGTGCCTCCGGCGGGCACCACCGTCGCCGCCACCGACGGCATCAAGGTGTCGATGCGGAACTCCAAGGGCACCGGCTGTACGCACCGGAGCGCCACCTTCGGGGCCGGCAGGAGTCCTCACCCCGTGGCCGCCTGGGCCGTACGGGAGGCGGGCAAGGCCTTGTGTAAGGGCAGCGGCAGGTACTACGTGCTCGTCGAGCGCGTCGACGCGTCGGACTCCTCGTCGGACACCTGGGGCCTGGAACTCACCGCGGTCTCCGAACCCTCGCTGGCACAGGCCGGCTCGACCGACGCGCCCCAGGAGTGGAACTCCGCGTCGCCGGAGGCCGTCACGGGGGAGGCCCAGCATCGTGCGGGCGGTTCCGGCTTCGCCGGGGCGGTCGCCGTCGGGCAGGGCGCGTGGCGGGACGACATCGGGCCCGGCCGGACCCTCTTCTACAAGGTGCCGGTCGACTGGGGCCAACAGCTGTCCGTCACCGCCGAGTTGGGCGCCTCGGGCGGCGGCAGCGGCTATGTGACCCGCGCGCTGGACCTGGCGCTCTACAACCCCGTGCGCGCCTCCGTCGACGAGGCCGGCCTCGGTTACCGGGGCAGCGAGAGGTCGGTGGCACTGGAGCCCCTGCCGCCCGTCGAGTACGGCAACCGCTACTCCGTCGTCGACCACGAGAATGGGATGCGCTTCGCCGGGTCGTACTACCTCGTCGTGCACCTCGACGCGGAACTGGCCGACGACTTCGGCCAGGGGCCGTTCCCGGTGACGTTGCGCGTGCGCGTCGCCGGTACGGCGCACGCCGGTCCCGGGTACGCGGCCCGGCCCGAGCCCCGGAACGTCTTCGACGTCACCGCACAGGACCGCGCGGCGGCCGTGACGGGGCCGGGGAGCGTCGGGGGAGGCGGCGACACCGCGATGCAGGTGCTCGCGGTCGCCGGGATTGGCGCGGGCACCGCGCTGCTGGCGACGCTCGGCGTGTGGACGGTGTCGGCACGGCGCCGGAATCGGGCTTCGGCCGCGGCGCTGTAACCGCTCCACACCGCCGCCTCCCCCCCCCGCTGATCAGATGCGGGTCAGCGCCCAGAACCCCACCGCGTAGCAGGCCAGCGCGAGCAGCAGGACCGGGATGACCACCTTCGCGGGCGGCCCGGGGCGGCGCCGTGCCCGCCTGCCGCGGTGCTGCGGAACCAGCGGCGCCGAGGGTGGAACCTGCGGGGTCTGAGCGGTGTATGAAGCAGTAGAGGGATCAGCACGCGGCTGGGGGGAGGACAGGACATGCGTGAGGTCGTGGGGGGAGGAGTACGAGGAGTACATGGGCGGCTGGTGCTGGCCGCCCTGGTGGGCCTGGGCTGTCTGGTGTGCCTGGTCCGCCTGTGCCTGGTCCGCCTGTTGTCCGTACGGGGCCTGACACCGCCGAGGAAGGTGACCTCGTCACGCTCGAACTTCATCCGCGCACCACGTCCATAACCGAGCCGCGACC
>NZ_JBLTJC010000244.1:0-16139 GCF_048158785.1 Streptomyces colwelliae
GGGTTCACGGGGTGGGCGTGGATTGAGGCCATACGGTGATCACGTCGCCGTCGAGGGTCACGAGCCGGTCCGGGAACTGGCGGCGCACCAGCTGCAGATCGTCCGGGTCGAAGTCGCCGGTCCCCTCGATCACGCAGGCGCTCCCGATGTGTGTGACGGCCTGTGCCGAGACGGGCCACGTGCCGGCGGCGCATAGTTCGTTGCTGTGAATGTCGCCAGTAGCTGCTGTCATCTGGCATCCCCTAAGTTCGGTGCACAAGCGGCTTGTTCGCACTGACGCCCTGCTGTGCAGTAGTAAACTATTGGTTCGCGTGAGCAAAGTTCAAGCGGTTTCTGTGGCAGTTGCAGAGCTGCGACATTCGGCCTCAGGCGTGATGAGGTCTCACAGCTCGGTCCATGGGCGGGGCTCGCCACCGGCCAGCGGAACCCACACGTCGCAAGTGGCGCCGTGCTCTTCCAGGTCTTCCAGGACGACCGCTCCCAGCGGGACCTCGCGGGCCAGCTCAGCTACGAGCGGGTGGTGGGCGGCCATGGCCTTGAGGTCGCTGATCCGGTTGTCCATCGCCTGGCGTCCGGCGCTGGTCAGGACGAACAGGATGCGGGGGAAGACGGGATACCAGCGCAGCCAGCCGGGCCCGGTCTGCTGCCGGCGCCGGCCGACCGGCTGTGGTTCGTAGGACCACAACCGTGCGTACTCGATGAGCTTGGCCGCGAGGCGCTCGCTGCTCATGGTGGCCCGGTCGACCTCGACGAACGCCCTGAGTTTCCGCCGCTGTTGGCCGTCGACCAGGGTGTAGTGCAGGAACGCGTCGGCCACGACTTTCTCGCCGTCGCCGATCGCGTGGAACACCTCAGGTGTCCAGTCGAGGTGACCGTGTTCGTCGCCGCGCCGGCGGGCATCGGCGACGAACTCCAGGTGGGTGCGCAGCACGGTCAGGGTGTGCGGGGTCTTCAGCGACGCCGCTGTGGCCGAGGTGATCGGATACGGCGGGCGGCCGCGCAGCGCGGGCCAGTCCCGCGTCAGGCGGGCGCCCTTCGGCGTGAGGTACCAGACCCGGGTGCGGTTGGACTGGGGCAGCACGACGAAGTCGACCAGGCGCTCGCCGAGCAGCTGGTTCAGCCGCTCCGAGACCGACTGGCGGGAGCGGTCGGGCCGCAGCAGGACATGGAGTTGACGGGTGGAGGCCATGCGGTGCTGGGCGAGTGTGGCCAGGAGCTGATGCACGAGAGGCTCCACGGGGCTGGGTGTGAAGCCTGCCGTCGTACGGTCCGTGGGCTGGGCGGTGGTCAGTTCCATGGTCAGTTCCATTCGTTGTCCTTGGACAGGTGGACGGAGGCGCCGGCCGGTGTGTGCGCGGTGAGGTAGGCGGTGACGCGGCCGAGCTGTCCGGCGGCGTGGCCGGTGAGCTGGTCCAGGGGGAGGGCCCCGGCGTTCGTCTGGGCGGCGCGTTCCAGTGCGGGGACGTTGTTCGGGCGGGCCTGGGCGGCGAAGACGTCGTCGAGGTGGGGGCCGCGCAACTGGACGGGCCCGACGCGTTGGCCGCGTACGTTCATGGAGATGAAGTGTTCGAACCGGTCCATGGTGGCGACCCGGTCCGGGCTCGGATTGTCGCCCCATTCCGCGGTGATCGGTGCGATCGCGGATGTCGATCCGGCGGTGGTGGCCAGCGTGGATGCGTTCTGGATCAGGGACAGCCGGACCGGGGTGGGCAGGCGGGACAGCAGTTGGGTCATGCCGTGGACGTGGCACCGGTACTTGCGCAGATCCTCGAACATCGCGGCGATGGTCTCCGGGGCCGCGCCGGTCAGGGTGATCAGCTCGTCGAAATACGGCCGGAACGGCACCCGCTGGTCTTCGGGGGTGTCACGTCGGGAGCGCGCGGCCCGCAGCAGATCGCGGGCGAGCAGCGCGGTCAGGAGGCGGTCGGTGGGCCCGTTGCCGCCCGGGCACACCCACACGATCATTCTGGAGTCCATCGCCGCGCGAATGTTGTAGACGCCGGCCGGCTGGCCGAGGAACGCGCGGGTGATCGGGTTGGCGGCCAGGCGCGCGAGAGGGTTGAGGACCACGGCGAACGCGTCGGGCGGCAGCGTCGGGAACACCACCTTCCACCACGCGCGGGTCTCCTCGTCCAACTGGTCCGCCACCGCGGCGAGCGCCGCCGTGCGGAACGCCACGTCGGTGAGCAGGGCCCGGACGTGGAAGATCGTGGCCTGGTCCTCGGGCCGTCCGGCCTGACAGGCTGCCTGGTTCACCGCGACCAGGACGGTGAGTGCAGCGGTCTGGATGGTGATCGCGCGCGGAGCGGTCGCGTCGTCCCAGGCCAGTGCGGAGGCGTAGGCGTCGGTGATCGCCTCGACGACCTCGTGGGCCGTCTGACCGTGGTGCATGCCGAGGGGATTCCAGGAACTGACCCGCGGGTTGGGGCCGAGGCCGTTGAGGTCGACCAGCGCGATCCGCGGCATCAGGTGGTCGTGGGCGAGGAACGGCAGAGACCGCGGCCAGGAGTCGCGGTGCGGGTCGACGAAGACCAGCCCTCCGCCGGCGTGTGCCCAGGCGATTGCCTGTGCCAGGGCCCGTTCGGTCTTGCCGCCGCCCGCTTTGCCCGTCCCGACCTCGAAGAGGGTCTCCTCGGCATACGTGGCAACGAGCCGCTGTCGGCCGTCGGGACTGCGGTAGATGCCCTGCAGGAGCAACTCGGGCTCGCCGAATGCGAAGGTGGGCAGGTCCCCGGCGAGTACCGGCAGTCGGCAGTGGACGGTCGGGGGCTTGAGCAGGCCGGTGATCTCTTCCAGCCGTACCCAGTTCGCGCGGGGTGGCTGGCAGTGCCCCAGGTTCCAGCGGCGCTGGAAGCCACGGCGGGTGGGCCAGTGGTCGGCGCCGATCCGCCAGGGTCCCAGCCGCCATCCGCGCATGGACCACCGTGAGCGGCCGCCGAACACGTCGAGGGCGGCCTGGAGTTGGGCGAGCCGGGCCTGGGCGCGGCCCTCGATGTTGGAGGCGCACATCACGAGGAGCTGGACACGGACCAGGTGGTCGTCTTCGGCGAGTTTGCCCAGTGCCTCGGCCGGCTCCACTCGGCGGGGCACCGGCGGCATCACCAGCCGTCGGCCGGCGCCTGATCCGGGTCTGTCGCTGAGGAGTTGCTGCAGTTGTCCGCCCCAGGAGTCCTCGATGCCGCTGGCGTCCTGTCGCAGCCAGCGTGCGGCCCGCTGGGCCTCCCTTCGCTCGGTTCGGCGTGCGGCGCTCATGAGCTGCAGGCGGCGTGCCCGCAGGGCCCACTTCGGGGCGCGCTGGATGTCGAGCCGGATCTCGGCGAGGTCGCCGAGTTCGGCGCGGAGGTCGGACACGGCGTCGACGAGCGGCTGGAGCGGGTCGGGGGCGAGTGGTACCTCGCGCAGCGGGGAGATGAGCTTGCCGCGCAGGATGAACTCGGCCCGCACCTCGTGTGTTCGGGGCTCATCCACGATCGGGCGGGCCCGGCTGACGGTGATGTCCGGTCCGAACGGGGTGATGGACAGGAGTCGTTCGCCGCCGACCGGGCCTTCGACGCGGTAGCGCAGCGGGGTGCTGCCGTCCGCGCGCAGCCGGATCTGCACCGTCTTCGCCCGGCGGGGCGCCCACCAGGGCATGGCCGTGGACGCGCGGGCGAGCTGGACACCGCGCCGGAAGATCTCCTCCAGGCTCGGGTCGAAGTGCCGGTTGGAGACAAGCTCCAGGGCCATCCGCTCGGCGGAGGCGCGTGCCGCGAGTCGGCGGATCACCCGCTCGCCCACGCCCCAGCAGGCGGCGATGGCCAGGGCGAGCAGATACCAGTGGTCGTAGAGCCAGTCGACGGCGTCGGCGAGGCCGGTGAGCAGGCCGAGGACCTGCCCGGCGGCCGTCTCGTCGGCCCGGTTGGTCAGATGCGGGGCTGCGGAGTCCACGTCGCTGTTCCCTTCTTGACGGTGCGGGTGAAGTGCCAGTCGGTGATGCGGAGGTCGGTGAAGGTGCCGCCGCGGTCGGTGCCGGCCCACACCAGATGGACCACTGCCTTGTCGGGGCTGTGGTCGCGGCGGGCGATCGCGGCCTGGATACGGAAACCGGCGGTGGCGAATGCCGGGGCCACCGCCCCACCCGGGTCGGGGAAGACCGTGGGCCACTTCGCGCGGCCGGTGCCGGTGGCGTCCGCGCGCAGCAGTGCCCGGCCGGCGGCGAGCAACTGCTTGTCGTCGGCGGCGGGAAGGTCGGCGGGCCAGGCTGCCTCCAGGTTCCGCTGGACGGCCGGGTCGCCGCCTGCGCCCTCGCCGTGCGGTGGCAGCGCGGACTCGAGGACCGAGGGGGCGGATGTGGAGGGCGCCGTTGAGGGAGACGTGCTGGCGGTCGGCTTGCCGGCAGGAGGCACAGTGGCCGCAGACGACGGATCCGTGGCGGACCGGGCGACGGTCGCTGCCGTCGCCGTCGCCGTCGCCGTCGTCGTCGTGGCCGGGGGCTCGTGGCCGTGCGGCACGCCCAGCAAGGTGATGCCGGCGGCGGCGAGCACGACGGCGCTCAGCATCAGCAGACGCGGCGAGCGTGGGGCGGTGGTCACAGCAATCGTGCTCCCCCCGCGTAGCCGGACATCGTGTTGACGGCGTCCAGGCGGACCACGGTGCCCGGGCGGGCGGCGTTGACCATCTGTCCGCTGCCCAGGTAGATCCCGACGTGGTAGATCGTGGAATCACGTCCGGGTGCGGTGGCGAAGAAGACGAGGTCGCCGGGCTTGAGCACGGATGGGCCGAGGCCGGCGGGGATGCGTTGGCCGGCACCGGCCTGGGCGGCGGCGACGCGCGGCAGGCTGATACCGGCGCGCGCGTAGGCGTACTGGGTCAGCCCGGAGCAGTCGAAGCCCTTGATGTTCGTGCCGCTCTTGCCGCTGGGGGAGCAGCAGGTGCCGTAGGTCGTGCCGTTCGCGTTGCCGCCGCCCCAGGAGTAGGGGACACCCCGCTGGGAGAGGGCGGCCTCGATGACGGTGCGGACTGTGCCCGTGATGTTCTTCAGGTCGGGGTCCTTGGCGGCCGCCTTGTACTGGGTGATCCACCCCAGCACGTCGGCCACGTACGCGCTGGAGTGGTTGTACTGCAGGATCGCGGCCTGCAGTTGCGAACGCTGCGTCAGATCCCGGCCGCCTCCGCACAGGTAGACGGCGGCGCCGAGGGCGGCGTCGTCGGCGTTGTGCGGGTCGGCGGTCTTGTCGCCGTTGCCGTCTTTCCCGGTCGACTCCCAGGTGGAGGGCAGGAACTGGAACGGCCCGACCGCACGCTCTCCCTGCGCGGTGCCGTCCCATGTGCCGCCGTCGGTGTCCGCGACGGCGGTGGTGTTGCCGCCGGCACCGGAGCCGTTGAGGAGGGCCCCGTAGATCTTGGGGCGGATGTCACCGTTGGTGGCGATGCCGTGGCCGATGGCGTGGTTCGACTCGACCTTGGCGATGCCGGCGAGTACCGGCCAGCGCATGCCCTGGCACTTCGGAACGTACTGGCTGGCCTGCTGCACGGCCTTCTTGTAGGCGGTGAGCATGCGCGCCGGGATGTCCGCGGCGCTGCCGCCCTCGGCGATCCCGCCGTCGTCGCTCGCTCCCGTCTTCAGCGCCACGTAGGCGCCGATCGCGCCTGACACCGGGGCGGCGCAGCACACGGCGGCGAACATCAACAGCGCGATCACGCACGCCCACCGCCTGACCCGTTTCGTATGGCGCCCGGGCCGGCTCACTCCTCCTCACCGTCCTCGTTGCGCCGGCGGGCCCGCTCCCGGAGCCGGCGTTCCGCGTCGGGCGCGGTCCGCCGCATCAACTCCCGCATCCGAGCCCGCGCCTCCTGGCGCGTCTGGCTCTGCGCGCTCCTGCCGCCGGGAAGAACGGCCCCACCGGGACCGGACCGGGGCGTGGCCGCAGGACCGCTCCGGCGCGGGGGCGTTGGCGTGGTGGCCGTCGACGGCGCGGGCCGTGCGGGGGCTGGGGCTGGACGGGGAGGAGCCGGCCGGGGCGTGCCGCCAGGCGACGTTGGCGGTCCAACGGGCAAGCGCTGCCTGCTGAAGGGCCCTGCGCCACCCCTGTCAGAGGGTTGGTCCCGCATGGCGCGGGCCACGTGCCGGCCCGTGTCGCCCCAGACGCGGGCGTCCTCGCGCACGGTGTTGGCCCACACCCGTACCTGCTGGTGTGCGTCGTGCGTGTAGCGCGAGCCGCCCTCGCGGGCGCGGCGGACGCCTGCCGGCAGACCGACCGTCCCTCCGTACGCGGCCCGGCCGCCCCGGTTGAGGATGCGGTAGCCGCGGAAGCGGACCAGCCGGTTGTGGGCGCGCGTCGAGAGCAGGGTGCGGTCGGTGTTGTGGTCGTGCAGCACCTGGCCGGTGGTGGGGTTGACGATCTGGCCCTGGTCGTTGCGGTACCGGTCGGGCGGACCTCCGGGCCTGCGTGGCCCCCCGCCCGGACCGCCCGGACCACCCGGGCCTCCTGGTGCGCCGAACGGCGGGCCGCCGTCTTCCGGTCCGCCTGCTGCGGTGGGCCTGCGCCACCTGGCCAGCTGTTCTCCGTCCGGCCGCCTGCCGATCATCAGCCAGTGGGAGCCCTGCAGCCCGAGCCGTGCCCCCAGACTGCCGACGGCTGCCGCGGCGGTGAGCGGGGCGAGACCGCGGCCGGCTTCGGCGGTGGCGTCGGCGAGGATCCCGCCGGTGTCCATCGGCATGCCGGCGCCGTCGGCCAGCGAGGTGAGCGCACTCAGCAGCCGGTAGCGGGTGCCGAGCAGCCCGAACCGGCCGCCACCGCCGTCGGCGAACATACGCAGCCCACCACCGGCGAACATGCGCAGACCGCCGCCGTAACCGCCCATCGCGGCAGGGGAGTTCATCGCGAGGGCGGCACCGAGCTCGGAGGTGTCACCGGGCAGGTGCGTGCCGCCGACCTTGGCGTAGCGCATCCGCATCGCCGTGCGCCGGCCGAAGGAGGTGATGCCGCTCAGGAGCCGGCGGTGCCCCGCCGCGCCCGCGATGGCCAGCACGTCGATGAGCAGGATCCGCTCGACCATGAGGTCGGGCCCGTCGGTGAGGGCGGCGTCGACGGCGATGCCGAAGAACGGGACGAACGCACAGATCGCGACGAGCGCGCAGATCGCGATCCCCCACAGCGACAGCCACTTCCACACACTCTGGCGCGGTGGCCCGGGCAGCATGCCCGCGATGAAGGTGACGCCGCCGACGGCCGCGGCCGCGGCGCAGATGCCCTGGGTGCCGAGCAGGACGATGGCGGAGGACAGCAGCATGCCGCAGATGAACAGCGCGGCGACCAGCAGCAGTCCGGCGCCGCCGACCCGCCACCAGGTGGGCTTCTCGGCGTAGGCGGCGCACGCCTTCCCGACCGGACCCGCCTTGTTCATGTCGGCGAGGAACGCGGCGAACTCCTGGTCCTCCTCGCTGACAACCGGGTTAGAAGCCTCCAGCAGTGCGCTGCCCGGGGTGAGCTCGGGCAGCGTGTTCCCGGACACCCTGGCCTCGCGGTCGCGCTCGCAGATCTTCTTGGCGTCGCCGATGATCAGTCGGCAGGCGTGCTTCGCCTCCTTCTCGTCCTGCTGGTGCTGCTCGCAGTAGCTCTGCGCCGGCGCTGCGAGCCGGCCGCAGTCGGCTGCTTCCGTCGTGGCGGCCTTGTATCCACCGCTGACCCACTTCAGATGGATCGCGTAGGCCTTGCGGTCGGCGGCCTTGCCCGGGTCGAGGATGCGTCCGTACTCCAGCAGCATGAAGGGCTTGACGATCAGCGCGTTGGTGATCGAGTCCTGCAAGGGGCGGGCCACCTCCGCCGCGGAGACGGGCGCCTCGTCCTCCCGTTGCAGGCACGTGAGTTCGGCGTTGCCGGCCATTCCCGTGCAGGGGTCGGTGGAGGTGATTTTGCCGCCCCAGTCGTAGGAGTTGACGCTCTGCTGGGCGACCTCGGCGGCCACCTGCTGCGTCTGGCCGAGTGGGCCGTCCTGGGCGAGGAGGTAGTCGGGGCGCACGAACGTGGAGGCGGCGAGCGCCGCGATCAGCAGGGTCAGGAAGATCTCGCCGAGCCCGCGGCCGACCCGACCGCGCACGATCATGAAACCGGCGAAGACGAAACTCCAGGCCAGCAGGAGACCTTTCAGCCCGAGCGTGTCGACGACCACATGGTCGTAGGCGTCGGCGACCTTCTGGGCTGGGTGGATCAGGATCTTCAGCAGCGGGAACTGGAAGGCGAGTTCGATCGCCCACCCGGCGAGTCCCACCAGCAGCCGGATCAGGGTGAACAGTCCGGACAGGGCGAACGCGAGGGCCTGAGCTTTGAAGTCGACGATGGAGCCCGCCTCGGAGCTCAGGTCGTAGCCGTTGATCGGCACCCCCTCGGAGGAGGTGATGTTCAGCGGCGCGAGGAGGTCCCCGGTCTCGCTGCTGCTGCTCGCCGCGTACACGACCTGCGTGTTGACCACGACGAACACGCCGGTGAGCAGCAGGACGAACCCGGCCGAGCGCAGGGTGCCGCGGTCTGGACGCCGCATGTCAGCGCCGCCTCTGCCGGGCGGCGCGGCGCAGCCGCCACACGATGTGACCGGTCAGGCCCGCGCCGACCGACAGCAGTCGCCATACTGCCGAAGCCCTGCCGTGGTGCTCGGCCGAGGCGGTGTGGGTGGTGCCGCGTTCGCAGTACTTCTTGGCCTCACCCACGATCAGGCGGCACGGATCATCGTGCGCCGGTGGTGGACTGGACGCGAAGGCCTGCCCGGTGTGCGGCCACCAGGCGTCCGGCACGCCCACCTTGAGGGCCAGGGCGAGCACGCCGACGCTCACGGCGATCACGGTGAGGACGGCCGCAGCTGTACGGATGCGCCGGGAGCGGTCCCAGGAGGAAGAGATCATTGAACGTGCTCCTTCGGGCGGGCGATCGCTTCACCGGTGAGCGGCTTGGCCGCTGAGCCCGTGTGGTGGGAGGCGTTGGCGGAGGGGTGTCCCGGTGTGGTGGTGATGGAGCTGGTGATGCGCGGAATGCGGGGGATGACGGCCTTGACGCGGCCGGTGTTCTGCCGTGGGCAGGTCAGCAGGAACTCGCCCTCGCGGCCTTTGCGGCCGACGGGGGACAGGCCGGTGGTCACCAGGCGCAGCAGGCCTGGGTCGTGCGGGTCGAGGCCGATGAACTCCAGGCCGCGGCGGGCGCGTTCGCGGTCGGTGGTGCGGGCGAGTGCGCGGTAGGCCATCAGGCCGCGGTCGGGGCCGAGTTCCTCGGCGTCGTGGGATGCGCCGAGGAGGCCGGCGCCGTGTTTGCGGCCGTCGTGGAGGATCTCGTGGACCAGGGCGGTGCCCTCCGCTGAGGAGGTGAGCCAGTACAGCTCGTCCAGGACCACGGCGGTGAACCGCCCGGGGTCCTCGAATGCGGTCTGGCGGGCGATCGCGGCGATCAGGTAGAGCACCGCGCGTCCGATCAAGGCTTCCAGCGGCTGCTGGTGCAGGACCTCCGGCTTGTCGAACGCCGTCTTCGGCGGCAGCTTCAGGCCTGTCGTGGTGATCACGATCATGTCGGAGGTGCTCGATGCGTCCAGCCGCACTGGCGGCAACGTCGGGTCGAAGACCATTGCAGCAAGGGAGTTGGTGGCCACCACACGGAGGAGACCGGCGAGGGTGGCGGCCGCGTCCTGCCGCTTCCCCACCTCGTTCGTGGCCATCGCATCGAGGACCTCCACCACGCGGTGCATGGACGGCTGTTCGCCGGCGGCGGCCTGTTCGACGGCGTGGTGCAGCACCTCGCCGTTGGTGCTCATCGGGCCGATGCCGAGCTGCAGGGTGAGGTAGGACAGGGCGTAGTGGCGGCCTTCGGGGCCGGCGAACATGCGCAGCGGGTCGATGGACACCTCTGCCTGGGCGGCGTCGATGATCTGGACGCGTCCCTTCGCCGCGGTGCGGGCGAAGGTGGCCCACTCGCGGACCGGGGTGCGGTCGATGCAGATCGCGCAGCCGCCGCGTGCCCACACCGCTTCGGCGATCAGCTTCTGCAGCACGCTCTTGCCCGCGCCGAGATCCCCGACGATCCCCATCGACGCGGACGCGTCCACCTTGGGCGCGTCCGCGACATTGATCATCACGGGGCGGGTGGTTCCGCTGTCCAGGTCGATGCCGAGGAACATGCCGGCCGGGTCGCCGACCTCGGTGGCGGTGAAGGCCCCGCCCAGCGCCCAGTCCTCGGAGACCTGATGCTGGGTGAATTCCCGTACTACGCCGGGCCGTACGGTGCCGGGCAGGCCCAGGGTGAACAGTGCTTCCTGGAGGCCGGCCGGGCGCACAGCCCGGTAGTCGGCGCCGCCGAGCAGCGCGGCCAGGGCGCGGGCGCGGGCGTCGCAGACGGCGGCGGTCGGCCCCCACACCGTCAGGACGGTCACCGACTGCACCTCGACCTCGACGGAGGTGCGCGAGAGGCGGGCGTCCAGCTCGCCGAGGTCGCGGGCGGCTTCGGTGAGCGAGGCGGGCATGCCGGTGGGGCGGGCGTCGTACTGGTCGGCCTGGTCGATGAGTTCGTTCTTCTTACGCCGCACCTGGTCGCGGGCCTTCTCCGCGGGCACGAGGGTCAGGTCGACGGTGTAGTCGACGGGGAAGTCCAGCAGCTCCAGCTGGGCGAACAGGTCCGCGGCGTCCTGGCCGACGGCGGGCGGGCACTCGGCCAGCGCCAACTGGGCCTGGTAGCCCACCCCCATGTCGGATTCGACCTGAAGCCAGCGCCGTCGCAGCGGGGAGTCCGTCTTCAGCCGCCACCAGGCCTTCCGGCCCGACCGCGTTATCTGTCCGGCGCTCCCCAGGTCGTCGACGTCGTCGAGTTCGGGGTCGATACCCCCTTCTTGGAGGCGGACTTGGCCGAGGTCGGCGTAGCTGGGGGAGCGAAGTACGCCGTCCCGGATGTGCCCGCCGTACAGCTCGCTGCTCTCGGCCTCGGCCAGCAGCGGCTCCGCCAGGCCACGGTGGAGGGCGTGCTGGACCATCCACACGATCTCCGCCGGTCGGGCGGGACGGAAAGCTATGCCACCGGCGAGAGCGGCCTCCACCCGGGAGGCCTGCTCGCGGTAGGCGCTGACCTCGCGCCGTGCCACCGGCGCCGGACGCATGCCCAGCATCGGGGACACCTCGGCCCACGCCGCGCCCAGCGACGCCGACACCTGCAGGTCGGCGCTCTCGGTCTGCAGGGGCACCGCCAGCCACAGGCTGCGGCGGTGCATCTCCTGGTCGTCCAGCAGGTCCAGCGTGGCTTCGACGTTCTCCACCCACGGATGCGGACCGCCGCTCGGGGCCGTGTCGGCCGGCTCGATGCCTTCGATCATGCGCAGGGCGATCTCCCCCGGATCGACCTGCGCGCACAGCCCGAACAGGCGTGGAGCCCCGGACAGGGAGCGGATCAGGTGGGTGATCTTGGCGAGTTGTTCGTCGCGGACCGCGGCGGGCACGTAGGTGCCCTGGACGGTTTCCTCGTTGCGGCCGCGGGCGTCCGGGCCGGGGTGGAGGCGGTAGATCGCCCACACGCTGCCCTGCGTCGACCACACCAGGTGCCCGGCGATGTGACGGATCGGCACCCTCACCGCGCACCCCCACTCTGCCCGGCGAGGGCGAGCAACTGCTGCACACCCGACACCGGACATACCGGACCCGCAGGAGCGGCCGGCTCCGCGTGGACGCCCACGGCCGGGCGGCCCGCGGCCGGGCCCGGCCGCGGTGCCCGGCGGGGACGGTGGGCGGCGGCACGGGATGGCTTGACCGCCGCAGCGAGCGCCGGCGCGTCCTCCATCGTGAAACCGCCGAGCAGCGGGTGGGCAGAGCGGTCGCGGGCGGCGCGCCCGCCGATCCGCCCTCCGCGCGGCTGTCCGCCCAGCAGCAGCCAGCCCAGGGCCGCTTGCATCGGGGCACGCCCCCGGATCTTCGGACGGCGCACGGCCCAGATCGCCAGCAGCCAGGCCACGATCGGGACCGGCCCCATCCACGACCACCAGCTGATGGTCTTGACGAGGAGGAAGCCGCCGACGACGGCGACCGCGATCTGCGCGGGCGTGTACGGGCCGAGCGGGATCTTCCAGTCGGCGACCTTGCCCAGAACCCAGGGGTGACGGCGGGCGGTGGTGTAGAAGCGTCCCACCCGCGCGGGAGCGGCCGCGCTCACAGCCGGCCCCCTGCACCGGGCGAGTGCACGCGGGAGGCCGGGAGTTCGGACCGGACGACGCCGGGGACGGCCGGTGCGCCCTTGGACGGGTTCTTCACCTCGTCCTCGAACATGTTCGCCAGCTCGTTGCGCGAGTTGTAGAGCCCCATCGCGATCACCATCAGCAGCAGGGCACCGATCCCCGCCTTCAACGAGAATTTTTGGATCATGACGACGACGACGAGGACGAGCAGACCGGCCTGCAGACCGTTGGTCGCCCAGTTCTTGAACATGTTGATCCAGCCGTTGCCGACTTCGTCCAGCTCCCCGGCGAGCAGCACGCTGTGCACCGTGGTCACCGCGCACCGCCCACCTGAGCGGTCCCCGACTCGCCGGACTCCAGCGCGGCAACTTCCCACCGGCCAGAGCGGGCCTTGAGCGTCAGCTCGTACGCCAGCGGCCACCGCCCGGCGGCGTCCCGGGCCTCCACCTGGACGAGAACCCGCACCGTCGTGCCGTCGGCCGGCACCTGCTCGGCGGCCGCGGCCTGTTCGACGGCGGAGATCTGCTGGACGGACACCGCCGTGTAGGGGGCGGGGGAGACGGCCGACAGCGTCACGCCGGGAGCGAGGTAGCGGCTCACCTCTCCGGAACCGGTCAGATAGGCGGCGAAGAACTCCCCGAGCGCGGACGACAGATCACCCTCGGGGACGCTCACGCCGTACGGCGACTTCGCCGCCTCAGCCCGGGCCGGACCCGCCACCACGCCCGGCGCCCCGGTCACCGCGAACGAGGCACCCGCCCCGCCGACGGCAACCGGCACCGCGTAGTAGCGCACCGACCCGTCGGCGTACTGCGCAGCCACCGTCACCGACCACGCGTTGTCGTGCTGCGCACTGCGCACCGCGACGACGGACTCCGGCTTCGCCTGCGTACCGGAGACCGGGTCGGGCAGTTCGACGTCCGGCGCGAGCGACTGCGCAAGACGGGCCTGCGCACTGGTCTCGTCGTCGGCGCTGCTGCGCAGCCACGCGCCGACGAACACCTGCGCATAGCCGCCCGGATCGGCGGCGGCCGGGGTGGTGCGCACGGCTGTGGATGTGGTCGCGGTGGCGGCCTCGACGGTGGTCGGGCTGGAGGCGACGGCGACGCACAAGGCGATGGGACCAGCCGCGATCGCGGTCCAGGCGGCCAGGCGCGAGAGGCGTACGCGGCGCCGCATCGCCTCGAGCCGGGCGCCCGCGGCCATCGGCGGGGCGGCCCCGCTCTCCGAGGCCTGCTTGCCAGGAGACATGGTCAAACTCCCAGGTCAGAACGGTTGTTGCTGACCTTGAGAAAACCTGCCGACCCCGACCTGACCACCGACCACGACGGCCCGACCACGGTCACGATGGGGACACGAAGACCATGGTCGGGGTCGTGGTCGGCCCGACCACAGGCCCAACCACGGTTCGGCCGCGAGTCCACTGGGCCCGGCACACGTGCCGCAGACGACGACCGCAGCGCGAGCACCCGCTGCGCGGACACTGGACCCTACGAACCGATACGCAGACACAAGCCGCCCGGGCCGCGATCGGCACCTGCGCAGTGCGCGACCTGACCCTGCGCAGCAGAAGATCAGGAGTTCTCGCGCCGGTTGCGCAGCCGCCCCGCACGACCCGGCTGCGCACGATCCTGGGCTGGTTGCGCAGCCCGGTCGCGCACCGCCCGTCCGGGGCTGCGCAGTGGGATGCGCAACCGCTGCGCACCGGGGGTGAAGGCGGCGTGGTCGGCCCGACCATGGCAGCTGGGCGGCTGCGTTGCCGGATCGTGACGGATGGTCGGGGCTCATGGCCGCCGGTCTGGTCGGGGCCGGCCGGTGAGCTGACGGCATGGATCGCATGTACGTGCCCGCGCCCGGGCCCATCGGCCATCCCGCTCCGGTGGGCCTGTGCGTGCTGCCCTGGGCGCCGCACGCGGCGTGTGCCGGGGCGGCGTGGTGAGTCGTTTCGGGGCGGGGATCCGCCGTGGCGTGATGGCGGCCGATGAGTTCACCCAGATCGCCAACGGGCTGTTCCGCGACACGCGCCTGTCGTACAGGGCGAAGGGCGCCTTCGGGTACGTCAGCACGCACCGGGACGGGTGGCAGGTGACGATCGCCGACCTGGTCCGCCTGGGCCCCGACGGCCGGGAAGCGGTCCGCGCCGCTCTGGGCGAACTGGAGCAGCACGGCTATCTGGTCCGGGAACGCCTGCGCCGCCCGGACGGCACTCTCGGCGAGATCGTCTACTGCATCACCGACCGCCCCGCCATCCTGGACACCGCACTGTTCGAGGCCGACGCGGTGAGCACGGTCCCCGGCACCGGGCAGGGCAGCGCTTCCCCGGCGGGGATCCGCCGCGGGGTGATGGCGGCCGATGAGTTCACCCAGATCGCCAACACGCTGTTCCGCGACACCCGGTTGTCCTTCAAGGCCAAGGGCCTGTTCGGACTGCTCTCCACCCACCGGGACGGCTGGCGGATGACCGTCGCCGACATCGCCCGCCGCGGCCGCGACGGCGAGGCAGCCGTGAGGAGCGGACTGAAGGAGTTGGAGCGGCAGGGCTTCCTCGTACGGGAACGCGGGCGGGAGAGCGACGGAACGCTCGGCGCGGCCGCGTACGTCATCACCGATCTCCCGAGCCTGCAAAACCCCTGGTCCGGGCCAGAGTCGGGTTTTCCACCAGTGGATATCCCTACGTTGGCTGACCGGCCCACTAAGAACACCATCAGTAAGAAGACCAACAACCAGGACACCAGCCCCCTCCGTCCGTGCAACCACGCCGACGCCGCGCGGACGACCGCAGTGGTCGGACGGACCGGTATCCCGAAGGCGACAGCGGTCCCGGCACCGCCGCCCCCGGCGGACGACGTGCATCCGGGGATCCAGTTGCTGCTGGAGATCGGAGCGCACCGTCCCGAACTCCTGCTGACCGGGAAGGCGTTGACCGATCAGGGCCGCGTGGCGGCCGTGATGATGGACGCCGGCTGGAGCCGCGAGCAACTGCGCCACGTCATCACCGGCAGGCCCCTGCCGCACCCGGTGCGTACCTCCGTCGGCGCGATCATCGCCGCCCGGCTCCGCGCCGCCCAGGCCTACCCGCCGCCCACCACCATGGACAACCACACCGAGCCGGCGTCCGACGAGCCGCTCGCGACGGCGAACCCCGGAAGGCCATCGGCGGCATCCGCCGCCCGCACCGTGTCCGAGGCCCTGACCTACCGCGCCCTCGTCGAATGCGCCGGCTGCGGCGTACCCGCAACCGCTCCGGGCGAGGACCTCTGCCCGGCCTGCCTCGGCTGGCCGCCCTGCCGCACCTGCCCGGGCCCAACTTCCCGGCGCGCCCACCCCGACGGCGACGGCCGCTGCACCACGTGCACCTCCGCCTCGACCGACCGCCGACTCCGATTGGAAGGAAGCACCTCATGACGGACCCGCTGCACACACCGCACCCGGCCACGGCACGCCTGCGGCCCTTCGCCGACAACCCGGCCCGCTGGGACGCGGAACGCTCCTGCGCCCTGCAGACGGTGCGGATCGCGGACGGCACCGGATCCGCCAGCGCGTCCGACGAGCCCTACCTGGTGCACGAGCGCACCGGCTGGGGCTGGCTGGCCTGGACGGTTCCCACCGACGGCAGCATGCCCGAACAGCCCCACCGGATCGGTGTACTCCCGCCCTTGGCGACCTGGGCGGACCGCCTGGCAGCCCGCTGGCTCGCCCGGCGCCCGGCCGGCCGCATGGCCCTGCACGCCACGAGCACGGGGTCGCTGCGCTACTCCGCCGTGGTGGTGGCCGTCATCGGATGCTTCGCCGCCGTCGGCGCGATCGCCCGCGGAGTACCCCTCGGCATCGCCCTGCCGGTTATGTCGTCTCAATCTAACTGCAAGCATCTGACTATCTATAGACACTTTGACCTGCAAGGACGCAAAGATTGAGACGATGTTTGTCCGGCTTTTAGTCAACTTATTTGCGCTTTGACCTGCAAGGAT
>NZ_JBLTJC010000245.1:0-16136 GCF_048158785.1 Streptomyces colwelliae
CGGCCGGGTCGTGGGCGGTGACCCAGAGGTGCTTGGTGGCGAAGGCCGCGCGGGCCGCCACCGAGGACCCGGGATCGGCGAGCAGTGCCGGCTTGCCCTCCGGGTGCAGCGCGTAGGCGACCGGCCGCCCGAGCCGGTTCAGCGACTCGGGGTTGGAGATGTGCCACACGCGGTCGACGCCCGCGTCGGCCATCCGCTGTGCCTCGCTCTCCCGGGTCAGCGGGGTGCGCTTGAGGGCGAAGGCGTTGCCGCGCAGGTTGCCGGGGCCCATCGGCACCCGGACCGTCTCGACCTCCTCGACGCGGTTGACGGGTCCGTCCACCGCCATGTCCAGCCGTGCGCTGAACAGGTGTTGGTGGTAGGGGGCGCCGAGACCGGGAGCGATCTCGGTGGCGTAGGGATGGTCGCCGCCGGGGTGGGCGGAGGTGAAGACGACACCGGTGGCCTTGGCCTCGAACTCGATCGTGCCGTCGAGGTACAGGTACCAGTAGAAGCCGTAGTCGTAGTTGCCGACGGTGGTGAAGAAGGAGAGCACCATGCGCCGCTGCCGCCGGGTCTCGGCCGAGCCGGCCCAGAGGTCGGTGTGCTTCCAGAGGATGCCGTAGTCCTCCTCGTGCAGGCAGACGGCGTCGGTGAGGGTCTGGGGTGCGCCGGTCTCGTCGGCGACGACGGCGTCCAGGTAGGTGATGTCGCCGAGGCAGTCGCAGCCGAGCTGGAGTGCGTTGGCGCAGCGGCCGATGAGGTACTCGCCGGTGTCGAAGTAGTTCTGCCAGGACCGGACGGGGGAGGGGTCGGCGTACGGGACGACCATCTCGGCGATCGACGCGCGATGGATCACCGGGCGCCCGGCGAAGGCGAGTTGATGGAGTATCAGGCCCTCACGGGCGTCGAAGCCGATGCGCAGGGACCAGTTCTCCCAGGTCAGCGCATTGCCTTCGAGAGTGAAACTCGGGCCCTGGGGCTGGGTGATCTCGATGGGCTTGAGGGTGGTGCGCGGCGGGCCGGTGACGGCCGGGTCGTCGAAGTTCCCCGACTCCGCCGGCACCGGTACCGGGCCGAGGTCGATGACCTGGTCCACGGTCCGGTTGAGGACGTCCACGTAGGCGACGAGGCCGTCGACGGGGTGCGCCCACGCGTGGTCCTTCGGGTGTTCCTGTACGAAGGCCAGCCCGCGCAGGATGCGGCGGCCCCGCTCCTGCGGGTACTCGTCGTCGTACACGCCCGCGGACAGCGGGGCGACACGCACCGAGTCGACGTCCAGGCCGCGGGCGGCGAGGGCGTCGAGCCAGCGCCCGTCCTTGGCGAGGATCTGCTCGACGAGCGCGAACTCCTCGTCCAGGACCGGGAGTTGCCCCTCCGTCGCGGCATCGATCAGCCGATGCGAGTCGACCCTCGTGCCGGTCAGCGAGACCGTCGCGTCGCAGGAGGGGCCGCCGGAGACGTCGAGCAGCAGGACCCGCAGTCGGCGATCACCTTGCGCAGGCGTGTTCTTGGGCGGGTCCAGGAGCCCGAGATAGGCGAAGCGCGTGGTCTCCGTGACCAGTCCGGCCGCCGCGAGCAGCTCGCGGGCGACGGTGATCTCTTCCGGGGCGAGCGGGTCGAGGGGATGACGAGCGGCAGCCATACGGGCCTCCGGGGATTTTTTTCTCTACGTCTGTAGAGCAAAAAATCGCGCGGCCACGTTTCGCTCGGCAGTACGCCCGCGTTGCCTTGCTGTTAAGTCCGCCGGAGTCGGCGCGCCGGGTCAGATGGCCAGGATCGCGCGCACCCGCTTGCCGCCCCCGGTGAGCGGGGTGACGTCGAGCCGGTGGGCCAGGCAGCGGACCATGGCCAGGCCGCGTCCGCTCTCGCCCTCGGCCGTCAACGGCCGTACGCGGGGCGGGTTCGGGCTGTCGTCGTAGACCTCGACCGTGACCCGCTCGTCGGACAGCTGGAGTCGCAGCCGGCACTCGCCGCGGCCGTGCTCGGTCGCGTTGGCGACGAGTTCGGACACGATGAGCGTCGCGTCGTCGATCTGCTCCGCGTCCACCCGCGCCAGCTGATGGCGGGAGCGCGCGAGGAACTCCGAGGTCAACTTCCGTGCCTGACCCGCCGACGCGGCCTTGTCGGGCAGCAGGTACTCCACGCGTACGGAACGCCTATGGGTACGCCGATGCGTACGCATGGCGAATCACTTCCCCTCCTAGGACAACCCGGTATCCCCGCGGCGCCACCGCACCGGGGCCGCCGCAGATCTTGCGCGGCCGGTCCTACACACTTCACTTGCCCGGAGTCCGTGATCGGCAACCAGGCGGCGCCACTTGGTTGTCGTCGATCAGGAAATGTCCGTTCTCGGACTCAATTGGGTAAAGCGCCGGGCGCGCCCAGGGGATTGCCTGGCAACCTTGGGATGTCCAAAGGTGGGGGAGGGGCCCCTGCGGAAGGCGGCTCCCGAAAGCCGCGACGCCCTTGGAGTCGACCATGGCCGCAGCGAAGGCGCAGCGCAGTCTCTCCGTGCTGACCTGGCTCCCTGCCGCGGTGATGGCGGTGGTCGCGGTGGGGGACATCCTCACCGGCCCCGGACTCGGCTTCCTGCCTCTGGCCTCCCTCGGACCGGCCTTCGCCGGACTGGTCGGCGGCTGGCGCCGTACCGCGTGGTTCGGCGCGGCCGCGCTCGCCCTCTGCGTCGGACTCGGCCTCTACGACGGCCTGTTCCAGGAACGCCGGGGCTTCCTGGCGATGGTGTCGGTGATCGGCGTGACCGGCGCGGGCATCGCCGCCGCCGTGACGCGCGGCCGCCGCGAGGCCGAACTCGCCAGCGTGCGCTCCATCGCCGAGGTCGCGCAGCGAGTGCTTCTCCGCCCCGTGCCGCTGACCGCGGGCCCCCTCCAGGCGGCGGTGTCGTACACCTCGGCCGTCGCGGAGGCCCGTATCGGCGGTGACCTCTACGAGGTGGTCGCCTCCCCGCACGGCGTGCGGGTCATCGTCGGGGACGTGCAGGGCAAGGGGCTCGCCGCGGTCGAGACGGCGGCCGTGGTGCTCGGCGCGTTCCGCGAGGCCGCGCACGACGAACCCGACCTGGTGGGCCTCGGCGAACGCCTGGAACGCAGCGTCTCCCGGGTGCTGTCCGACGAGAAGTTCGTCACCGCCGTCCTCGCCGAGATCGGCACGGACCACGAGGTGCTCTTCCTCAACTACGGCCACCCGCCCCCGATGGTCGTACGCCGCAACGGCACCGCCGACTTCCCCGCGCCGCCCGCCTACGCCCCGCCGCTCGGCCTGGGCGGCGCCCAGGGCAGCGAGAGCCCGAAGCCGTTCTCCGTGCGGTTCGCACCGGGCGAGCAACTGCTGCTGTACACCGACGGCGTCACCGAGGCCCGCGACGACCACGGCACCTTCTATCCGCTGGGCGAACGGGCGCACCTGCTGAAGGAGCCCGACGCGCAGAGCGCGCTGGACTCCCTGCGCGAGGACCTGGTCCGGCACACGGCCGGACCGCTCCACGACGACGCCGCGATGCTCCTGCTGCGCTACCACGGCCATGCGACCACGACGGGGGACGAGCCACCCGTCCGGTGAGCACGGGAGGCCCGAGGCGGCCGCACCCTTCGGCCCACTTACTTGCTTCGTCAATCAAGTAGACTGGTGGCATGGCCACGCCCGAGCAGCCACTGCGACCCATGAGTGCGCACGAGGAAGAACTGGTGCGCGAACTCGCGCGGGTGATGCTCGTGCTGCCCCGGGCCGTCGACGCCGACATGATGCGCGAGCAGCGCCTGCCGCTGTCCGAGTACACGACCCTCATGCACCTCTCCGAGGCCACGGACCGGCGTATGCGCATGAGTGAGTTGGCGTCCGTCTGCAATCTCTCGCTGAGCGGCATGACCCGCGTCGTCACCCGCCTGGAGACCCAGGGACTGGTCGAACGGGAGAGGTGCGCCGAGGACGCCCGCGGCTGGAACGCCGTCCTCACCGACCAGGGCCTCGCCCGCCTCCAGGAGGCATGGCCCGCCCACCTGTCCAGCGTCCGGCGCCATGTCCTCGACCACGTCGACGCCGCCGACCTGACCCGGCTCCTCGGCGTGATGCGCCGTATCGCCACCTGACTCGCCGAGCAGATCCAAGGAGCATGAGATGACCACCCCGACCACCCCCTTCGACATCACGCTCGGCCTGGACACGTTCGGTGACGTCACGAACGACACGGAGGGCAGGCCGCTGACCCACGGCCAGGCCATCCGCCGCCTCGTCGAGGAAGGCGTCCTCGCCGACCAGGTCGGCGTCGACCACTTCGGCATCGGCGAGCACCACACCGAGGCGATGCCGCTGTCGGCCGCCGACGTCGTCCTCGCGGCCATCGCCGCGCGCACCGAGCACATTCGCCTCAACTCGGCCGTGACCGTGATCAGTTCGGACGACCCGGTCCGCGTCTTCCAGCGCTACGCCACCCTCGACGCCGTCTCCGCGGGCCGCGCCGAAGTCATCCTCGGCAGAGGATCGAGCACGGAGTCCTTCCCGCTCTTCGGCTACGACCTGAACGACTACGAGGAGCTCTTCGAGGAGAAGGTCGCCCTCTTCGCCGAACTGCTCAAAGAGAAGCCCGTCACCTGGTCCGGTACCACCCGTGCCGCCCTCGACGGCATCTCCGTCTACCCGCACACCGAGACGGGCTCGATCCCCACCTGGATCGGCGTCGGCGGCAGCCCCCAGTCGGTCATCCGCACCGCCCAGTACGGCTTTTCGCTCATGTTGGCGATCATCGGCGGGGACATAGCCCGCTTCGCCCCGTTCTCCCAGCTGTTCCGGCGGGCACTGGCGGAGTTCGGCCACCCCGCGCGGCCGATCGGAGTCCACGCGCCCGGCCATGTCGCCGTCACCGACGAACAGGCGGTGGAGGAGTTCGTGCCGGCCTTCCAGGAACTGATCCGCAGCGTGGCGCGGGAACGCGGCTTCCGCACACCGACCCGCGAGAGCCTCATGCGGGACGTCGGCCCCGGCGGCGCCCTGCACGTCGGATCACCCGAGACCGTGGCCCGCAAGATCACGAGCACCCTCAAGACCCTCGACGCGACCCGCTTCAACCTGAAGTACGGGATCACCGGAATGCCCCACGACACCCTCATGACCAACATCGAGCTGTACGGCACGAAGGTGGCGCCGCTGGTGCGGGAAATGATGGCGGACTGACGCGACGCCGCCCTGGGGGAGGCGGCGACACGCAGGCCTGCGAGCCGCTAGTGGTGGTTGCCGAAGCCGCGCGTGAACGACGTGAAGGTGTGGCTGAAGTACCAGGTGTCCTGGGCGATTCCGGAGCAGTCGTTGGCAGCCCCGGTGCCCACACAGCTGCCGTTGTCGCGCTGGAGTGCCCAGAAGGAGAGCGTGTTGATGCCGCGGGCGACGGCCCACTTCTTCACCGTGACCGCGTTCTGCGTGGTGAAGGTCTCCGCGGGGCCGAAGTCGTCGATGCCGGGCATCTCGGTGACGCCGATCGTCTTCCACAGCTTCGCCGGGTTCTTCTTCGGGTGGAGCGCGGCGAGTTGGGCGTGCAGGCCGGTCGCGGCGGTCTTGGTGTCCTCCGCCATGTCGTGGGTGGCGCCGTCGTAGTAGTCGAACGTCATGATGTTGACGACGTCCACGCGCGCGCCGTTGTCGACCGCGTTCTGAAGCAGGGCGACGCCGTTGGGGGCGAGACCGGTGGTGGTGGTCGGCAGCGTGTAGGAGAACTCCACGCTGCGGCCGGTGCGTTCGGCCCAGCGCTGCACCTTGGCGATCGCCTTGTTGCGGCGGTCGACACCGGCCGTGTTGTTGATGGAGTCGGCCTCGATGTCGAGGTCGATCCGGCTCACGCCGTAGGTTGTGACCAGGCTCTCGTAGACCTTCGCGATGGCGTCGACATCGGTGCAGCTGTCGGCGAGTTCGGTGTTGGTGGTGTCGGCGCTGTAACCGCCGAAGGACGGGATGACGTTGCCGCCGCGCGCCTGGATCGTGGCGATGTCCTTGCCGAAGGTGGACTTCGAGATCGGCTGGGCGGGCAGCCCGTTCCAGTACGCCGTGCACGAACCGGCCGCCTCCGTCTGAAGGAAGGCCATTGTGAGGTACTTGTTGCCGGACGCGGCGGCGAGCGCCGCCGGGCTCTCACCGGTCCACGCCTCGAAGTACGGCGCCGCCACATGGTCCGGCATGGGCGGTACGCGATGCGTCGCACTCGCGTCACCCCCGCCGAGAGCAACAAGCCCCGTGGACAAGGCGGTTACGGCCGCGCAGGACAGCGACGCGCGAAGAGGCCCAGGTCGTCTCATTGACGCTCCCATGCTGAAAGGAGAGAAGCCGCCCCTGACCGGGACGAACAGCGACCATATTTGGACTAGACCAATCGTCTGTCAAGGTTCTTTACAGTGAACTGGCCGTGCCGGAACGGATCAGGTGGTCGCCGGTTCCTGCCCTGCGGCCGTGACGACGGCTGCCAGGTCGGTCCCCGCGCGGAGCAGCCCCACGGCCCGTAGCGCGATCTGGTCAAGACGTTCCCGCAGGACGCGCTGGGCCTCTTCCACGCCGTCGAGTTGCCGCAGGGACGCCACGATCTCGCGCACCGCGGGAATGCCGTAACCGGTGCTGCGGAGAGCCGCGACGATGCGGGCCGTCCTGATGGCGGGGAGGTCGTAGCGGCGGGCCCGGAGGGAGGTCACCCGCTCGGGGGTGACGAGTCCTTCCTGTTCCCAGAAGCGCAGCGTCGACGGGCGTACGCCGAGTGCTCTGGAGAGTTCGGTGATCGTCATCGCGTCGCTGTCCTGCCCGGAGTCCCGCTCCGACTCCGGTGTGTCCGCCTCGGCCCGGATCGCGTACAACGCCTGCTGGGCGCGCAGGGCCTCCTCGCGTTCGCGTGCGAGCCGTACATGGACCTCGTTGACCGCCGACGCCGCCTCCGTGACCGTCCCCGTGCGCAGTTCCGCGAGCAACTGCCGTGCGACCACGGGCCCGACGGCACCCGCGAGTCCTCGATAGGCGCGCAGCGCCTGGACGTGCTGCGGGGCGTAGGAACGGTAACCGTTGCTCGACCGAGCCGCCGGAGGGATGACGCCCAGCCGCTCCAGGTCGCGCACCTGCTGCACCGAGTATCCCGACTCGCGCGCGACATCGGCGGTCCTGAGCGGTGCCCGGTGAGGACCGCCCACCGGCTCATCCACCGGCTCACCCATCGGCCAACCCCACATAAGCACTTGAAGGTCATCCTCGAACCATGAGTATGGAACAGATCATCGCGACCGTAGGAGACTTCACCGGCGCGCTCGTGGTCGTACCGGAACCGGGCGGCGACTTTCCCGAACTCGCCTGGGGCGACGCGTTCTTCTACTACGCCCCCGACGGCCACATGCCGCGCAACGTCCAGCCGTACGGGACCGTCGTCACCAAGAACTACCCCGACGACACCGCGTCCGACCTTGACCCGCAAGGGCGTTGGCGCGTGAACATCCACGTCGGCCGTACGGCGTTCCGCGAGCTCACGGGGGAGGAGCAGCCGCGCAGCCTCGACCGGACCCATGACTTCGCGGCCGTCGACCGCGTGTTGCCGCACCCGGTGTACGGAGCGCTCGGCTGGATCTGCGTCGTCAACCCCGGTGAGAGGACAGGGGAGTTGGTGAGGGAGTTGTTGCGCGGTGCCCATGACGACGCCCGGGCCAGGTTCGCGCGGCGCGAAGAACGCGGAAGGCCAGACGGAAACGGTTGACCTCCGTGCCCCTACGGGCAGTTGGAGTGGATCGTCGGCGGAGATCGTTGCCCTGGAGGGCCTGGTGGGGGCGTCCTGCCTGCGGTTAGACAGCGATGATCGCGATTCCAGGCCAGGAAGTGAGCACGTGCACGCCCGAGACGAAGTCCGCCCGAAGGAAGCCGCAGCACGGCGCACCTCGGTGAGCAGTCCCGCAGTCAACACCGTCACGCCTCAGCACGAGTTGCTGGCGCTCCAGGGCAGGGCGGGCAATGCCGGAGTCGTGCGGATGCTCGGCGAGGGGGGTCACTCCTGGGCCGGGCGGGCGGCCGAGCCCGCTCCGGCCGTGCAGCGGGCGGTGGTTCAGCGGAGCAAGTTGGCGCACGGGAACATCTCGTTCACCAACGTGTCCCTCAAGTACCCGGAATCGCAGGGGAAGGCCACGCGGATTCTGGAACTCCTGGCCTCCAACACGGGGATCAAGTCCTTTCTGGCGGACCGGACTTGTCGGATCACGCTGGAGAAGCGGACGACGGAGACGCCGGCGAACGTGGTCGACAAGGGGGCCGAGGGCGTCTTCGTCACGCTGGCCTCCTACTACCTCGAGAACTACGACATCGGCTACATCGTGGGCATGCTGTGCCATGAGTTCGGCATACACCCGATGGCGCGGGCCGCCCCCAACATGAGCCGGGAGGAGGAGAACTTCCGGGGCATGCCCTACCCGGTGCCGGGTCTCGAAGCGAAGGACGTTCCCGCCGGATTCGCGTCGATGAACTCCGACACCGCCCAGCAGGCCGATCACGTGCTCGGTGTCATCCCGGGAAGTCCGCGGTACACCGTCTACCGTGACGTCACCCTGGAGATGGCGGACCTGCTGCTGCGGGACGTGCACAACAAGGCGGACGGCGCCCGGGAGCAGGACGTCACCGACCTGATCGACTGCTTCCTCATGGATGTGGCGTCGATCGCCGCGACGAACGACAACCGTATGCGCGGCATGCCGATCCTGGGCAACGGCGAGGGCGAGTCGATCCGCAAGGACATCGCGGCGGTCTACAACGCCTACAAGGCCCGCCTCTCCCAGGACCTGCCGCTGGATCGGCAGCCCATCAAACCCCTGTTCCCGCCGGAGAAGACCCCGGAAGCCGTCAAGGCCGACTTCAACACTCTCCTCAAGCGCATTGCGACGGGGAGGCTCTGGGCCTGGAGCATCGACAACAGCGAGTGAGAACGCCGCCGCCCGGTGCGCGGCAGCCTCGCGCGACGACGTGCGGTCCGAGAGTCGCGCGTACCGGATTTTCGCGGCTCGGGGTGTCCGGAGTATCGGACATCCAGCATGCTCACTGTTACGATTCAGTAGACTTCGCTGCTCAGTCGGACACCCCGCAACCAGGACTGTCCAAGACCCTCCACAGGAGACTTCCATGGCGCGCAGGACCGGCCGCGTGACGGCGACCGACGTCGCCAAGGAGGCGGGGGTCTCGCAGACCACGGTCAGCTATGTGCTGAACGACGTGTCGCACCAGAAGATCTCCGACCGGACCCGCCGCAAGGTGCTCGACGCGGTGGCGAAGCTGGGCTACGAACCGTCGGCCGCCGCCCGCGCGCTGCGCCTGGGCCGCAGTGACCTGGTGCTGCTGTTCCTTCCGGACGTTCCCGTCGGTGGCACGCTGACCGCCCTGGTCGAACTGCTCGGTGACGAACTGGAGCGACACGGCCTGAACCTCGTGACACGACGCGAGCGGCACGCCCCGCTGAAGTCGCTGTGGCGTGAGCTGATGCCGGCGGCCGTGATGACGGCCTTCGACGTCGGCGCCGACGACGTGGCCAGTATGCGCGCGGCCGGCATCCACGTGGTCAGCGCCGGGATGGGCCCCGCGGTCGCCCCCGGTGTCCTGACCGTTCCCCAGACCCTGATCGGCGCGATGCAGGTCGAGCGGCTGGCGGCGACGGGCCATGCGCGCATCGGCTACGCCGCTCCCGGGGATCCCCGCCTCCGGGACTTCCTGGACCTGCGGCTCGACGGCGCCCGTACCGCCTGCGCGGAGCGGGGTCTTGAGCCGCCCGTCGTGCTGGAGGTGCCCCTCGACATCTCGGCGGCCGCCGCGGCGGCCGAGCAGTGGCACTCGGCGGTCCCCGCCGTCACGGCTGTGTGCGCCTACAACGACGAGACGGCCTTCGCCCTCCTCGCGGGTATGCGCAGGGTGGGCCTCGCCGCCCCCGGCGACCTGGCCGTGATCGGCGTCGACAACGACAAGCTGGCGCCGTTCGCGGTACCGCCGCTGACGACGATCGACAACAACCTCGATGTCGCCGTGGGCCGCCTCGCCCGCATGATCGTCAACGGCGTGACCGGTCAGTCCCAGCCGCCGACGCCCCAGGTGACTCCGCTGACGCTGGTCGTGCGCGAGTCCGCGTGACGGAACCCGGTCCGCCGTAAACCAGGCCGGTCCGACGCATGCCGAGCAAATCCCGCACGTATGCCGGGCCGGTCCTGACCCGGGCCGAGCCCGTCCGGCGCGATCCGATCCGATCTGCCCCACACCTGTCTGACCTGGACGTCTTCGTCCGATTCCCGGGAGGGCCGGCTCCCCGCGCAGCACGGCGTCGGCTCCTCGCACGCCATGACGCCACCGCCCGTCGCGGTTCGTCCGAACATCCGCTTCCCAAAAAGCTGTTGCACGGCCCTTGTGGTCCACCAAGGGCGGGGCTACGTTACGCATACGTTTCACTTGTACGTATCAGTGGCTGATTTCGGACCCACCGAAAAACGGTGGACATATAGCCCCTTCCGCCAGGAACGGCTGACCGCCAAGAACGGTCCAGGCCGCGTCAGGACCTGGTGTCCCACTTCCTCCGAGGCCCTTCAGGGCGGCTCGCTGTCCGATGCCGCCCGGTCATTCCACTCACCAGCGGAGCACCCATGCGAAGAATCGCGCTGACCGCCGTATCGGCTGTCCTGATGTTGTCCGCGGCCGCGTGCGGCTCGGGATCGGGTTCCGGTTCGGGCAAGGCGGCCACCGGCGGCACCCTCACCCTGGCCCCCCTGGTCGCGGCGCAACCGTGGGATCTGGCCGACGCCGGTCTCGGCAACAACGCGCAGTACTACCAGCCCGTATACGACTCGTTGCTCCGGCTGTCCCCGACGGCCGACGTCGAGCCCAACCTGGCGACCAAGTGGTCGTACAACGCGGCCCGCACGGTGCTCACGATGACCCTGCGCACCGGCGTGAAGTTCACCGACGGCACCGCCCTGGACGCGACGGCGGTCAAGACCAACCTGCTGCACACCGAGAAGGGCACCAGCGAGGCCGCGGGCCAGCTCAAGGGCATCACCGGAGTCGACGTCGTCAACGCCACCACGGTCGCGGTCAAGCTCTCGGCGCCCGACCCGTCGTTGGTGCCGAATCTCGGCAACGTGGCCGGGATGATGGCCAGCCCCAAGGCCATCACCGCGGGCACGATCAAGACCACCCCGGTGGGATCGGGGCCGTACACCCTGGACAAGTCCGCGACTACGGCGGGCAGTACGTACACCTTCGTACGCAACCAGGGTTATTGGAACAAGGCCGCCTTCCCCTTCGACAAGATCGTCCTCAAGCCGCTGACCGATCCGACCGCCGTGCTCAACGCGCTGCGCTCCGGACAGGTCAACGGCGCCCTGCTGGCCAGCGCCAAGAACGTCGCGCCGGCCAAGAGCAGCGGGCTGAACGTCACCAAGTACACCTCCGGCGACGTCGAGGGCGTCTACATCTGGGACCGCGAGGGAAAGATCGTCAAGGCGCTCGGCGACGTCCGGGTCCGCCAGGCCCTGAACTACGCATTCGACCGCTCCACGATCGTCAAGACGGCGAAGCAGGGGCTGGGCAAGGCGACGACCCAGATCTTCAACCCGGCCGGCTCGGCCTTCGACAGCTCGCTCGACTCCAAGTACTCCTACGACCCCGCGAAGGCCAAGCAGTTGCTGGCCGAGGCCGGCTACCCGCACGGCTTCTCGGTCACCGTCCCGGACGTGTCGTCGGTCTTCCCGGACCAACAGGCCGCCATGGTGCAGCAGTTGGAGGACATCGGGATCAAGGTCAAGGTCGACAAGATCCCGGTCACCCAGTTCATCAGCGCCCTCCTCGCGGGCAAGTACCCGCTGTCGTACATGACGTTGGCCTCCTTCCGCCCCTGGGACACCATCCAGATCGAGGTGGGGAAGAGCGCGCTGTGGAACCCGCTGCACAGCGCGGACCCGAAGGTCACCGACCTCATCACCAAGGCACAGTCCGCGACCGGTGCCGCCCAGGACGCGCTGTTCAAGCAGCTCAACACCTACCTCGTCGACCAGGCGTGGAACGCGCCCTGGGACTCCGTGGAGAACACCTACGCCACGACCAAGAACGTCACCTTCACACCGCAGACGTTCGCCGCCGTCCCGCCGATCTACAACTTCAAGCCCGCTGGCTGACCCGGACGCCGGACCGGGCGGGAGCGATGACACGGCCCTCGCCCGGCCGCCGATGAACTCCGGTCAGGGAGAGGCAAGGTGGAGAGACAGATGATCGTTTTCTTGGTCCGGCGCATCGTCGCCGGGCTGGTCCTGGTCCTGGTCATCGCGACCACGACCTTCGCGCTGATGGGCCTCACCGGCTCCGACCCGGTCCGCCAGATCGTCGGGCAGACCGCCACCCAGCAGCAGGTGTCCGCCAAGTCCGCCGAACTCGGGCTCGACGAGCCCTTCGTGGTCCGCTACGGCCACTGGCTCGCGGACGCCGTGCACGGCAACCTCGGCAGCTCGTGGTTCAGCGACGAGTCCGTGACGAGCTCACTCGAGAACAAACTGCCGGTCACCCTGTCGATCGTGCTGGCGGCGCTCCTGGTGTCGGCCGTCCTGAGCACGGTGCTGGGAGTCGCCGCCGCGGTCCGCCGGGGCGCCCTGGACCAAGTGGTCCAACTGCTCGCGGTGTTGGGGTTCGCCGTACCCAGCTTCCTGGTCGCCCTGGTGTTCGCCGTCGTGATCGGCGTCGACCTGGGCTGGCTGCCCGCGACCGGCTATGTGCCGCTGGCGGACTCGGCGGGTGGCTGGCTGCGGTCGATCACCCTCCCCGCGCTGTCGCTCTCCGTCGGAGCGATCGCCGCCACCGCCCAACAGGTGCGCGGCTCCATGGTCGACGTCCTGCGCGCCGACTACGTACGCACCCTCCGCAGCCGTGGCATCAGCGAGCGCAGCCTGCTGTTCCGGCACGCCCTGCGCAACGCCGCCCCGGCCGCGCTGACCGTGCTGGCCCTCCAGTTCATCGGCCTGGTCGGCGGCGCGGTGGTCGTCGAGAAGGTCTTCGGCCTCAACGGGATCGGCAGCCAGGCGACCACCGCCGGATCCCAGGGCGACACCCCGGTGGTCATGGGAGTCGTCGTGGTCATGGTCGCCCTCGTCGTGGTCGTCAACATCCTGATGGACCTCGCATACGGCTGGCTCAACCCGAAGGTGCGTGTGGGATGACGCTTCCCCAGTCCGAAGAAGCGGTGGCCCCCGCTGTCGCCGCGCAGGGCCGGGCCGGACTCCTGCGCCGACTGCTGCGCAATCCGGTGGCCGTGACCTGCCTGGTGCTCCTCGCCTTCATCTCCCTGGCCAGCCTGTTCGCGCCGCTCCTCACCAGCCAGGACCCGGCCCACACCTCACTGACCGACAGCCTCGCCCCCATCAGCGGCAAACACCCGCTGGGCGGCGACGGCGTCGGCCGTGACGTCCTGGCCCGACTGCTCTACGGCGGCCGCACCAGCCTGCTCGGTGCGCTGCTCGCGGTGGCCGTCGCCGTGGTGATCGGCGTTCCCGCCGGTCTGGTGGCCGGCTACTACCGCAAGTGGTTCGACGCCGTGAGCAGTTGGGTGTCCAACCTGCTGATGGCCGTACCGGCGATCATCGTGCTGCTCGTCGTGATGTCCGCGGTGGGCCAGAACACGTACCTCGCCATGGCGGTCTTCGGCGTGCTGATGTCGCCGGGCGTCTTCCGGCTGATCCGCGCCTCGGTGATCTCCGTGCGCGAGGAGCTGTACGTCGACGCGGCACGGGTGTCCGGCCTGACGGACTCCCGGATCATCCGCCGGCACATCCTGCCCGTCGTGCAGGCGCCGACCATCATCCAGGCCGCCCAGATGCTCGGCCTCGGCATCGTCATCCAGTCCGGGCTCGAATTCCTCGGCCTGGGCTCGGCGACCCAGGCGAGCTGGGGCTCCATGCTGAACGACGCCTTCGGGAACATCTACACCAAGCCGGAGTTGATGGTCTGGCCCGGAGTGGCGCTCGCGGTGACCGTCGCCGCGTTCGGCCTGCTGGGCAACGCCCTGCGGGACGCGCTGGACGGGAGTGCGACGGGCGGGCGGAAGAAGGCGCGTGGCGCTACGGCCCGCAAGCCGGTCGCGGACAAGAAGGCACCGCCCGTCCTGCCCGAGGTGGGAGGGACGGGGGAGGCGGGGGACACGGACGACGCCCTGCTCGTCCTCGAAGGGCTGACGGTCTCCTATCCGACGGCCCAGGGCGAGACGACCGTCGTCTATGGCGTCTCCCTGACGGTGCGCCGGGGCGAAGTCCTCGGACTGGTCGGGGAGTCGGGCTCGGGCAAGAGCCAAACCGCCTTCGCCGTCCTCGGGTTGCTGCCCCGGGAAGCCCAAGTCACCACGGCCCGGCTGCTGTTCGACGGCACGGAACTGGGGCTGCTCGGCCGCGCCGCGATGAACCGTTACCGCGGCCACCGGATCGCCTACGTCCCGCAGGAACCGATGTCCAACCTCGACCCCTCCTTCCGCATCGGCGCCCAACTGGTCGAGCCGGTACGCCGACACCTCGGGCTGTCGGCGGCCGAGGCGCGGGCGAAGTGCCTCGGCCTGCTGGAACGGGTCGGCATCACCGACCCCGAACGGGTCTTCCGCTCCTATCCGCACCAGATCTCCGGCGGTATGGCGCAGCGCGTCCTCATCGCCGGCGCCGTGTCCTGCGAACCGGACCTGCTGATCGCCGACGAGCCGACCACGGCCCTCGACGTCACCGTGCAGGCCGAGGTGCTCGACCTGATGCGGTCCCTCCAGCGCGAGCGGAACATGGGCATGATCCTGGTGACCCACGACTTCGGCGTGGTGGCCGACATCTGCGACCGGGTGACGGTGATGCAGACCGGCACCGTCGTGGAATCCGCGCCCGTGGAGCGGCTGTTCGCCGTTCCGCAGCACCCGTACACCCGCATGCTCCTGTCGTCCACGCTGGAGGACGCCGAGCCGCGGGCCGCGCTGAGCCGCACCCTGTCGGCGAGCGCCGCAGGCATCACGCACACCGGACGTCAGGAGGGTCCGGCATGACCGCGACCATGAACGGGACACCGAACAAGGAACTCCCGGCCGAACCCCTGCTGGTCGTCGAGGACTTGATCGTGGAGTACCCGTCGAAAGGCTGGCGCAGGCCGCCGTTCCGCGTGCTGAAGGGCGTGTCGATCACCATCGGCGCGGGTGAGACCCTCGGGCTGGTCGGCGAGTCCGGATCGGGCAAGACCACGCTGGGCCGGGCCGTCCTCGGACTGGCCCCGGTCACCTCCGGCACCGTCCGCTACGACGGCAAGGTCATCTCCGGCCTGGGCGCCAGGGAACGCCGGGCGCTCAGCAGCGACATCCAGGTGGTGTTCCAGGACCCGTACACCTCACTCAACCCGGCGATGACCGTGAACGACATCCTCAGCGAACCGCTGCGCGTCGCGGGAACCCCTCGGGCGGAGGCCGAGAAGCGGGTGCGGGATCTCCTCGACCACGTACGGCTGCCCGCCGACGCGGGGGAGCGGCAGCCGCGGGAGTTCTCCGGCGGACAGCGCCAACGCATCGCCATCGCACGGGCGTTGTCCCGGGACCCGCGCGTCATCGTCTGCGACGAACCGGTCAGCGCACTGGACCTGTCGACCCAGGCCCGCGTACTGGACCTGTTCGTCGAGATCCAGGAACGCACCGGCGTCGCCTATCTCTTCGTCACGCACGACCTGTCCGTGGTCCGGCACATCAGCCACCGGGTGGCGGTCATGTCCGGTGGCGAGATCGTCGAGACGGGGGACGCGGCGACCGTCACCACCGCACCCCAACACCCCTACACCCAGCGCCTGTTGCTCGCCGCGCCGGTGCCTGACCCGCAGCGGCAGGCGGAACGCCGGGCCGAACGGCGACGGCTGGCGGAGGCCATGGCGACCGACATCTCCGCCGACACCTCCGCGGGCGCCGCCACGAACGCCGCCACTGTCGCTTCCACGTCGGGAGACCGAGCTCCGGGTAGGACGCCGCGACCGCCACCGGATCGTCCGCCGGCCGGCCCGGCCGTCGCGACGACCTCGCCGAGGAGCAGGTGTCCGGCGGAGCGGTCGTGGGTGGACCACTTCACCAGCGGCCGGCCGAACATCGCATCCGCCAGGATCGCGCCCGCGATGGCCCCGACGAT
>NZ_JBLTJC010000246.1:0-16047 GCF_048158785.1 Streptomyces colwelliae
TTTGGTGGACACGTCAGAGGTGTATAAGAGACAGCGCGACACCCGGGCGGCGATCGAGGCCGTGGACGGCGTCTTCGACTCCGCCGCCCTGACCGAGGTCTGGGACAACGCGCTCGACGCCCCCGCCTGGGACCGCGAACCGGTGTGGTGCCACGGGGACTTCCACACGGGCAACCTGCTCACCGTCGACGGCCGGATCTCCGCCGTGATCGACTTCGGCGGGCTGAGCATGGGCGACCCCGCCTGCGATCTGGTCATCGCCTACACCCTGTTGTCCGCCACGACCCGCCCGCGCTTCCGCACCGCGCTCGCCCTGGACGAGGCCACCTGGACGCGCGGCATGGGCTGGGCCCTGACCACCGCCCTGAACGCCTACACGACGTACGCGGCCACCGAACCCCGCATCGCCCGGCAGACCACCCGCCAGCTCACCGAGGTCCTCACCGAACACGCGGGAGTCACCCCAACAGCCCGGCCGGCGCCCGCAGTTCGGAATTCTCGGAATGAAGCGGGAGCCGGACTCTGAAGGTCGCCCCCCGCCCGGGCGCCGAGTCGACCTCGACCCGCCCCGCGTGCGCACCGACCAGGGAGTCGACGATGGCCAGCCCCAGTCCGGCGCCACCGGTGGCGCGCGTACGAGACGTGTCGGCGCGGTAGAAGCGTTCGAAGATGTGGGCGGTCTGGGCCGGGGTGAGCCCCGGCCCCTCGTCCGCCACCTCCAGGACCGCGTCCTCGCCGACCGTGCCCACACCGATGCGGATCGCCGTGCCGGGCGGGGTGTGGGCGACCGCGTTGCCGACGAGGTTGGTCACGACCTGGCGCAGGCGTGCCTCGTCGGCCAGGGCGGGAGCCGAGGCGGGGGCGCCGACGCCGTCCGGGCCGGTGAGGGCGACCGGGCGGGTGGCGTCCAGGGCCCGTACGTCGTGCAGGGCGTCGGCGGCGAGGGTGCGCAGGTCCGTGGGGGCCAGTTCGAGGGCCGGGCCCAGATCGCCGATGGTTCCCAGGCTGTGCTCGTCGAAGCGCGCCAGCAGCAGCATGTCCGCCACCAGCCGGGCGAGGCGGTCCGACTCCCGCGCGATGCGGGCCATCGTGGCGTCGATGTCCTCGCGGTCGGAGACCGCGCCCATGCGATGCAGATCCGTGAGGCCCTTGATACCGGCCAGCGGGGTGCGCAGCTCGTGGCTGGCGTCGGCGACGAAGCGCGTCATCCGCGCCTCGGACTCGGCACGCGCGGCGAACGCGGTCTCCACCTGGGCGAGCATGCCGTTCAGGGCGGTGGCCAGACGGCCCATCTCCGTGTGCGGGCCCGCCAGTTCGGGGACGCGGCGGGACAGGTCACCGGCCGCGATCTCGGCCGCCGTCTGCTCGATACGGGTCAGCGGGCGCAGCCCGGAACGCACCGCGAACCACCCGGCGAGACCCAGCACGACGAGCAGCCCGAGCCCGGTGGTCTCGTAGATGTGCCACATCCGGTCCACCGTGCCGTCCACCTGGCTCATCGACGCCGACACGACCACGCTGCCGCCCGCACCGCCGGCCGCGCTACTGTCCGGCGACGCGACACGGGGCACCCGGGGCACGACGATCGACCGCCACCGGGTGTCGCCCGAGGTGCCGGCCACGGTGAACGCCTTGCCCGCGCGCGCGGCGACGGCGGACGCGTCCAGCCTGGGCAGGTCCGGCCCTGACGCGTCCTCGGTGCGTTTCGGACCGGCGAGCGAGTCGATGCTGCTCTCGACGGCGCCGTCCTTGTCCACGTAGGTGATGACGGGGTTGCCCAGTACCTCCGTACTGAAGTCGGTGAGACCGGGCGGCGGTTTCCCGTCGGCCCCGGTCTTCGCCACGGTCGGCGGGAGTACGGCGAACACCTGGGCGGACGCCCGGAGTTGGGCGTCGACGCGGTCCCGCATGTAGGCGCGCAGGGCATTTCCGGTGACCAGGCTGAACGCGGTGAACCCGGCCGTCAGCAACACCACGGCCAGCAGCAGCACCCGGCTCCGCAGCGAGGCCCGCGCCCACATGACGCGCGGCCGGAACGAGTCGGCGCTCACGCCCGCGGCCCGCGCAGGACGTATCCGACGCCGTGCACCGTGTGGATCAGCTTCGGCCCGCCGTTGTCCAGCTTCCGGCGCAGATAGCTGATGTACGTGTCGACGATTCCGGTGTCGCCGCCGAAGTCGTACTCCCACACCCGCCCGAGGATCTGCGCCTTGCCGACCGTGCGCCCGGCGTTGGTCATCAGGTAGTGCAGCAGCCGGAATTCGGTGGGCGAGAGCCGTATCGGCTCACCCGCGCGGGTCGTCTGGACGCCCTCCGGGTCGAGTTCGAGGTCGGCGACCCGCAGCAGCGCCGCGGGGTCGCCGCTCGTGCGGCGCAGCACCGCGCCGATCCGGGCGATCAGCTCCTGGAGGTCGAAGGGCTTGGTGACGTAGTCGTCGCCGCCCAGGAGCAGCCCCTCGATCTTGTCCTGCGTGGCGTCGCGGGCGGTGAGGAACACGACCGGGATGTGCCCCGCGCGCGAGTCCGCGCCCCGCTGCTCGCGCAGCCGCCGGATCACCTCGAAGCCGTCCATGTCGGGCAGCATCACGTCCAGCAGGACCAGGTCGGGCGACACGTCACGGGCCCCGTCCAGCGCCTCCTGCCCGGTGGCGGCCGAGGCGACCGTGAAACCGGCGTGCCGCAGCGCCGCGCACAGCAGCTCCCGTACGGTCGGTTCGTCGTCCACGACCAGCAGGTTCACGTCCGTGGTGGTGGGCCGGGACAGGTGCGGTCCCGCCCGCTCAATGGTTGCCAAGGGGTGCCTCCAGGGTGCCGGGATCGGTTCCCGGCGCCGGGGCGTGCGAGGACGCGGCCGACGGGGACTTGCGCGCGAGGATACGGCGGGGGGATGTCATTCCTCCGTAAAGGTCCGCTGTGCGCAGCAGGCTCCCCAGGAATCCGGCCACGCCTCCGGCCGGCAGCCCGAACACCACCGTCCACAGCACGCCGCCGGTCAGCTCGGCCCGCGTGCCGCCCATCTCGCTGCCGAACATGCTGACGCCGAAGTTCCCGGACGCCCCGGCCAGCCAGGCCGCCGAGCCGAGGACGACCGCCGTGACGATGCCGAACCGCTCGGCCGTCCCGAGGTGCCGGGCCAGCGGGCCGTCGTAGCGGTGCAGGGGGCGGGTGTGCGCCGGGACCGTGTTCCGGGCGGCCACATATGCGCAGGTCAGCAGGATGACGGCGGTCACCGCGAGCGCCGCGGACCACAGCGGCCAGCCGCCGGCCGACAGACTCCTGAGGTGCTCGGTCCGGTCCGTCTGCTGCGCGGCGGCGGTCTGCTGTCCGCCGCCCAGGGCGCCCATCAGCGAGGCGAGTGGATTGCCGCCCTGGCTCTGCACGGGGTGCGTCGCGGCCGTCCACGGCGTACCCACGCCCAGCGTCAGCAGCACGGCCAGCGCGTTCGGCGCCGCCAGCAGCACCGCGCCGGCCACCGTCCCGGCCCGCCCACCGGTCACCGCTCCCACGAACGTCAGCAACGCCATCGGTACGGCGACCAGGACCAGGAGCGCGCGTACGACGGCCGAGAGACTCGGCGCCCACCCGGGCCGCACCCGGTCCACGGCACCGCCCAGCGGCACCCGCACCCGACGGCTGACCAGGCACCCCAGGGCGAGCACCACGGCCACCCACACCAGCGCGCCGAACGCGGTCGCGCCGACGTGGACGTCGTACGACATCGTCGTGTCCTGCGTGGTGCCGGCACCGCCGCCGAACATCCCGCCGAGCGCACCCGTCGCACCACTGCCACCGCTCGCCCCGGCGCCCTGCCCACCGCCGAGCCCGCGGCTCATCGCCGACGCGGGCAGGCTGAACGTCCCGTGCGCGAGGGTGGCCACGAGGATGAACGCGACCAGAGCCGCCGCTCCGGCACCGGCGGCCCGGGCGCCCAACTCACGTGCGGTGACCGGCCGTTGCCGCAGCCGCCGGGAGAACACCAGCCACAGCACCACGGACCCGACCAGGGTCACCCCGAGCGGCATGACCGAGGCCGCCCCGCTCATCGACGGGCTCATGCCGCCCCCGCCACCGCCGAGGAGCCCGGACAGTATCGAACCCATCGACCCCGAACTACCGGCGCCTGCCCCGGAGTTGACCGAACCGGCACTCACCGACCCGCCAACCGCCATGGCGGCCAGGGCCATTGCCATCGTGCCCAGCGATCCCACCGACCCCGCCCCCAGCAGCCACAGCGCGAGCCACGCCACGACGGCCATCGCGAGGAGTCCGCACAGCGCGGCCGCCGCGCCTTCCAGGGCGCTCGCTCCCGTACCGTCCGGCAGGAGTACGGGGACAGGACGGGAAACAGGACGGGACCTTGCGGTCGTAGAGGTAGAGACAGGCATCGCGGGAACCCTCCGGAGCTTTTCGGGGACGTCGTCCGCACAAGGTGGCGTACGCGATTGCCGGGTTCCGGAGAGGTTCTGGGAGGTTTCTGAGAGTCGGCGTGGCGGGACGCGGGTCACGGGGGCGGTACGGCCGATGTGTCCGGTCCCGTTCCCAGGAAGTTCCCAGAACCGCCCGGCCGTGCGACCCGCCATCCACTGTCCGCCACCCACTGTCCGCTATCCGAAGGCGGGCAGCACCTCCCGCTCGAACAACCGCAGACTCGACCACGCCAGATCCATCGGCATCCCCCCGCACAGCGGATGGAACTGCGTGAACGGCGTTGGCGCGGCCTTCAGTTCGGTCACGAACCGCTCGGGCGTGAGGACGCGGTACTGGTCGCCGCGCCGCAGTTCCGCCAGACCGTCGGCCGTACGGAAGGGCGCGGCCACGTCGTCCTGGGCCTGCCACTCGCCGTAGGCGTTGGTCTCGTGCAGGAAGAACGGGGCCATCCGCTCCCAGCCCTCGTCGGGATCCTCGGCGAGCGCAACCACCCGGTTCGGCCCGATCGGGCTGGGCCCGGGGTCGGGGCGGCCCAACTTCCCGGTCTCGTCGCGGTAGTACTCCCACACCTCGGGCACGGAGGGCACGAACCCGTCGGCGATCCGGGCGGCCCGGCGCGCCGCCGGTTCGCTGCTGCCGCCGAGCAGGACGGAGGGGCCGCCCGGCCGGTACGGCGCCGGCGTGACGCGCACCGTACGGCCCCGATAGCTGAACGGCTCCCCCGTGAAAGCCGACTTGAGGGTGGTCACCACCTCGGTGACCCGCCTGGCCCGCTCCTTCATCGGCACGTCGAACATGGCGAACTCCTCGCGCACATAGCCGCCCGCGACGATCAGGTCGACGCGCCCCCGGCTGATGTTGTCGAGGACCGCCAACTCCTCGGCGAGGCGCAGCGGATCGTGGAAGGGGGCGATCAACGCGGCGACGAGGAACCGGACCTGCTTCGTGCGGGCGGCCATCGCCGCGAGCATCTGGACCGGGCTGGGCAGATAGCCGTCCGGCGAGCCGTGGTGCTCGGAGACGGTGATCCGCGTACAGCCGAGCCCGTCGGCCCACTCGGCCATGTCGAGGGCGGCCGCGTAACGGTCCGCCATGGCCGTACCGGCCGACTCCGGGTTGCGGAAGTCGAATCGAAGGGCGAACGCCATGCCAGGACCAGTCATCGTTCGAGAATATGATTCTCGATGATGAGAACGCAATATCCATGAGCAGGAACAACCTTTACCGAACCAGCGGAAGGTGATGTTCCCCCAGCCTCTACCGAGCAGTAACCCCTTCGCCCTACGCTGCTGCCGCCAACAACGCGCCAACCAGGCCACGGCGAAGGGGACTTGACCCATGAAGGCGATAAGACGGCTGGCCGCGCTGCTCGGCGCGACGGCCCTGCTGCTGACGGGGGCCGCGGGCAACGCCCATGCGGCGGCGGCGAAGTTCTCCGATACGACGACGATCGGGACGCACAACGCGTACGAGAAGGACAAGTACACGTACTGGGCGCAGGCGTTGGACTCCGGGGCCTCACTGCTCGAACTGGACGTCTACGCCGACAGTCTGACCAAGCGGTGGCGGGTCAGCCACAGCAACCCGCTCGGCAACGACAACAACTGCGAGTACGCGAGCACCCCGGCCGACCTGTACAGCAAGGACCGCAACCAGGACCTCGGCAGCTGCCTCGACAACATGGCCGCCTGGAACACCCTGCACCCGGACCACGCGCCCATCATCATCAAGGTGGAGATGAAGGTGGGCTTCAACAACAACGTCGGCCTCGGCCCGGACGAGTTCGACACCCTGGTCTCGCAGAAGCTCGGCAGCAGCGTCTACAAGCCGTCCGACCTGCTCGGCTCCTCGTACTCCACGCTCGACGCGGCGGCGAAGGCGAACGCGTGGCCGTCCCGCGACGACCTCAAGGGCAAGTTCGTCTTCGAACTGATCCCGGGCACGGTCGAGCAGTCCAACCCGTTCGACAGCTACTGGACGGACCAGGAGTACGGCGACCATCTGCGCGACCTGTACGCGGCCGGCACGATCGCGCAGGCGCAGGCCTTCCCGGCGGTGCTGGGCGCGGCGAACGGCGATCCCAGGGCGAGCCGTTGGACGTCGGACACCTCGATCCGCCCGTGGTTCGTCTTCTTCGACGGTGACGCGGCGACCTACGTCAACAACGGCTACGACACCTCGTTCTACTCCACGAACCACTACATCCTGATCATGACGGACGCGTACGCGGTGGCCCCGGCGATCTCCTCAACTGCCCCCACGGACGCGGAAGTCGCCGCCAAATTGGCACTACTGGCAGCGGACCACGCAAGCGTGATCACTTCTGACTGGTCGTCGAAGTCGGCGTCGGTGCTGTCGTCGTCGGCCACCAGAACCTGAGGTTCCGGATCCGGAGGTTCCGGATCCGGCGGACGGGGCACAAGTCCCCCATGTTGCATGGCATCGACGTAAGCGCGTTCCAGTCCACCGCGTACGACACGGACGGCTCCTCCTTCGTCTTCATCAAGGCGACGGAGGGCCGCTCGTACGTCAACCCGAGACTCACCGCCCAGACGAAAACGGGCCGTGACGCGGGACTGGTCGTCGGTTTCTACCACTTCCTCTGGCCGGGCAACATCACGGCCCAGGCGGAGTACTTCGTCAGCAAGGCCCCCGAAAAAGCAGGCGACTTGCTGGCCGTCGACTGGGAGACCACGGGCGACGGCACCCACGCCACGAACGCGGAGAAGGACAGTTTCATCCGCAAGGTGAAGGCCCTCCGCCCGAACAACCGGGTCATCCTCTACTGCAACCGCAACTTCTGGCTGACCATCGACAAGACCTCCTACGCGGGCGACGGCCTGTGGATCGCCGACTACACGACCGCCGGCAAGCCCCGCATCGAGGCGGACTGGAAGTTCCACCAGTACACGTCCGACCCCCACGACAAGGACGTCGCCGACTTCACGACCAAGGCGTCCTTGCAGACGTGGGCGAAGGACGCCTGATGGCCGTGCGAGCCGACGAGTGACCGGTCGGGCGAGCAGGCGGGGTGCCGCCCCCTCAGCCCTTGAAGTCCCCCGTCCGCTCCGGCGAAGCCTCCGCCAGTCCCTTCACGATCACGTCCACGCCCTCCCGCAGCCCGTATACCGGCGTCCCCGGCTGCTGCCGCCAGGACTCGTCGAGCGTGCCCGCGTCCACGGTGTCGAAGCCGAGGTCGTTGATCAGGGCCCGGACCACGCGCTTCGCCGCCTCGTCGTCGCCGGCCACCGGGAGGGCGAGGCGGTCGGGGGCGCCGGCCGGGCGGTGAGCGTCGAGGATGTCCTGGGCGTAGGTGCCGTTGAAGGCCTTGATGACGGTGTGGCCGATCTGCTGCGCGACCCAGCGGCTCTCCATAAGACCCTCGTCGAGGATCGCGGCGATCCGGCCGTCGCGCCCGGGGTAGTAGTTGTTGGTGTCGATGACCGCGACGTTCTCCGCCGCACCGTCGAGGAAGCCCTTGGGCAGGTTCGCGACCGCCTTCAACGGGACGGTGACCACGACGACCTCGGCCCCGTTCGCCGCCTCCTCGACCGGTACGGGGGTCGCCCCCGTCTCCTCGGCCAGCGCGGTGAGCGTCTGCGGGCCACGCGAGTTGGCGACGGAGACGTCGTGGCCGAGTGCGGTGAGCCGCCGGGTGAGGTTGCCGCCGATGTTGCCCGCGCCGATGATGCCGATCTTCATGACAGACCCTTCGTCGATCCGAAACGCACGCACGATCCATGCGCGATTCATGCACACGCATGCTTCTGGGGGCCACAACCCCGGGCCGCCGTCACCTATTCCGGACCCTCCGCCGCACGAGTGACACCACGCTCGCGGCACCTACTCCCCGAACGGATCCTCCAGCTCCGCCCGGAGCACCTCGGCGGCCGTCTCCGCGTCCCCCTCCGCGACCGCCCGCACCAGCGCCTCGTGCGCCGCGTCCCCGGTGTTCGGATCGTGCGCGCGCAGTTCCGTCAGCGCCAGCAGCTCCACCAGCCCCTCACGCAGCACCGGCGTGAACTGGCCGAAGATATCGGCGAGTACGGGGTTGTGGGCGGCGGCGACCACAGCCGCGTGGAACGCGATGTCGGCGTCGACGAACGCGATGTCGTCGGCACTGGCAGCGGCTCGACGCGCCTCCAGCGCGCGCTCCATCGCCGTCACGTCCTCGGGCGCACGACGGCTCGCCGCCAGCCGTGCCGCCTGGACCTCGACGCCCATCCGCACCTCATAGACGTCGGTCACCGCGGCCCGCCGCAACCGGGTCGGCCAGTCCTCGGCGGGCTCGGTGGCGACGACGAAGACTCCGGCACCCTGTCGTGGCCGGACCAGCCCCGCCCCGGCGAGCGCCCGCAACGCCTCACGGACCGTGGAGCGCCCCACCCCCAACTCCGTGGCCAGCGTGGTCTCACCGGGCAACTTGGTGCCGACCGGCCACTCACCGGCGGCGATCTGCGCGCGCAGCCGCTCGGCGGCCTGCTCGACGAGGGGACTGGGACGGACGGGACCTAGCGGCACGGGCAGCTCACCAACTCGGAAATCATCGGGCTCATCAGTACTTGTTGTGGCTCATCGGTCTCAGGAGATTCTCACTTGTCTGAGGACCTGAGGTGTGGATAGCGTACCGGCATGACGCTTCGCGGTCTGCTTCTTCTCGGCTGCCGCGGCGGGGCCTGACGCGACCGGCACCCCGCCGCGGGTCGCCGTGCTGCCGGTCACCGTCCGACCGAGCCGAGAGCAGTCAGCAGACGATGACCATCGCATCCCCCTTCAGCTGGAACCCCCAGCGCCCGAGCCCGATGCCGTACGACCGCTACCGCCCCTTCCACGAACGCGTGAACGTCCCTGCCGGGGACCGGAGTTGGCCCGCCGCCCGGATCGACCGCGCCCCTCTCTGGGTCCCCGTCGATCTGCGCGACGGCAATCAGGCCCTCGCCGAGCCGATGGACACACCGCGCAAGCGCCGCCTGTTCGACCTGCTGGTGGCGACCGGTTTCAAGGAGATCGAGGTCGGCTATCCCTCCGCGAGCCGTACGGACTTCGACTTCGTACGGCACCTGGTGACCTCGGGGGCCGTACCGGACGACGTCACGCCGGTCGTGTTCACCCCGGCCAGGCCGGAGTTGATCGACCGTACCTTCGACGCGATCGAGGGACTGCCCCGCGCGGTGGTCCACCTGTACATCGCGACCTCCCCGGTGTGGCGGGAGGTGGTGCTGGGCCGGGACCGGGGTGAGGTGTGGGCGACCGTGCGCGCGGCGGCCGAGCACATGGCACGCGGGGCGGGGGACGCGCCCGGCATCCGTTTCCAGTTCTCGCCGGAGACCTTCAACCTCACCGAGCCCGACTTCGTCCTCGAACTGTGCGACGGACTCACGGAGTTGTGGGACGCGAGCCCCGACCGGCCGGTCACGCACAACCTGCCGGCCACGGTCGAGATCGCGACGCCGAACGTCTACGCCGACCAGATCGAGTACGCCCACCGCAACCTCTCCCGGCGCGACGCGGTGATCCTCTCCGTCCACCCGCACAACGACCGCGGCACGGGCGTCGCCTGCGCCGAACTCGCCGTCCTGGCGGGTGCCCAGCGCGTCGAGGGCTGTCTCTTCGGCAACGGCGAACGCACCGGGAACGTCGACCTGGTGACCCTCGCGCTCAACCTCTACGCCCAAGGGGTGGACCCCATGGTCGACTTCGGCGACATCGACGCGGTCCGGGAGACCGTCGAGCACTGCAACCGGCTGCCGGTGCACCCCCGCCACCCGTACGCGGGCGACCTCGTCTACACGGCGTTCTCGGGCACCCACCAGGACGCGATCAGCAAGGGGTTCGCGCAACACGCCCGTGCGGCGGCCGAGTTGGAGGTGCCCGAGGGCCGCGCCCCCTGGTCCGTCCCCTACTTGCCGATCGACCCGGCCGACGTGGGCCGCTCCTACGAGGCGGTGATCCGCGTCAACTCCCAGTCCGGCAAGGGCGGAATGGCGTACCTGCTGCGCACCCACCACAGCCTCGACCTGCCGCCGCGCATGCGGCCCGACTTCTCCCGGGTCGTCCAGGAGGCGACGGACGCGAGCGGCCGGGAGGCGACACCGAAGGAGTTGTACGAGCTGTTCCGGGAGACCTACGTGGTGGAAGGCCCGCCCGAGCAGGGCGAGTTGGTGGGTCTGGACACCTCCGCCCTGATCGAGGCGCTCGCCGGGACCGGATGCGCGGTGGAGGTGCTTGAGCTGACCGAGGACGGGACGGCCGCCTACGCCGAGTGCCGGGTGAACGGCGTCACGGTGTGGGGTGCGGCGGAGGGTCCGGCGGCCTCCGTGCGGGCCGTCCTCTCCGCGGTGAACCGGGTGCCGCGATGACAGACGTGCTGCACGCCGAGAACGTCCAGGTCGTACGCGACGGCCGCCCCATCCTCGCCGAAGTCTCCCTCACCGTCCGCACCGGCGAGCACTGGGCGCTCCTCGGCGCCAACGGGGCCGGAAAATCAACCCTGTTGAGCCTGCTGGGCGCGCAGGTCCACCCCACGGGCGGGACCGTGGAGGTACTCGGCCGACGCCTGGGCCGGGTCGACGTACGGGAGTTGCGGTCCTACGTCGGGCACGTCAACCCCCGCCATCCGCTCGCCGAGCCGCTGCGGGTCCGGGAGGTCGTCCTGACCGGGGTGACCAACTCCGTCGCGCCGCTCCCCCGTTGGCGGCCGACGCCGGAACAGGAAGATCGGGCCGACCGGCTCATCGGCACGATGGGGCTGGCGGAACTGCGTGACGCACGCTGGCCCACGCTCTCCCAGGGGCAGCGCGGCCGGACCCTGATCGCCCGCGCGCTGATGCCCGAGCCCCGGCTCCTGCTGCTGGACGAACCGGCGACGGGCCTGGACCTGCCGGGCCGGGAGCGGCTGCTCGACGCTCTGGACGGGCTGCGCCGGGAGCATCCGGACCTGGCCACCGTCCTGGTCACCCACCACCTGGAGGAGCTGCCCGTCGGCACCACCCACGCCCTGCTCCTGCGCGACGGCCGCCCCCTCGCGCAGGGCCCGGCGGCCGACGTCCTCACCAGTGACCAGGTCGGCAAGTGCTTCGACCTGCCGCTGGTCCTGGAGCGGCACGAGGGCCGCTGGAGCGTACGGATCAGGCGCGGCCGCCGGCCATGACCCGCCGGCGGACATGACGGAAGGGGCGCCCGTCCACCGTAGGACGGGCACCCCTTCCGGCCGGTCGGGTCACTTGTTCAGGTGGGCCCAGAACTCGTCGAACGACAGGACCTTGTCCCCATTGAGGTCCCGGCTCTTGATGATGGCCTCGGCGACCGTCTCGGTGACGTTCCAGTCGCCTCCCTGAGCCAGGGCGGTCTTGAACTCGGCCGCGGTGATGAAGCCGTCACCGTCCGTGTCGATCCGCTGGAAATGCTTGCGTGCTTCCTCGATGTCCGCCACCGGATCCGCCCCTTCGTAACGCTTTACTGCCTGTTGACGGACGTCAGACTAACCGGCCGCGCGAGCCCGCAGCGCGGCGACCACCCACGCGAACTCCTCCCGGTGCGCCGCCGCGGGCCCTCCGCCCTTCACCGTGGCCAGCAACTCCCGGTAGCGGGCGAGCCGTTCGTTGGACGCCGACTCCATCCGTTCGAGTACGACGGCCGGGTCGCCGCCGTCGCCCAGCACCTCCCGCAGGATCGCCTCCGCCTCCGGCGACTCGGGGGCGATCCCCCGCTCCCTGGCCTCCGCGCCCAGCTGCACCAGCCGCATGGGGAACCAGGTGGACCGCCCGCGGACGGCCATGCGGTCCTGGTCCGACGCGTTGAACTCCATGGTCCTGCGCATCTGCGCCCGGAACTCCGGGTCCTGCACCATCTCCGCCAACTCCACCCAGGCGTCGACCTGTTCGGGGGTCGGGTCGTCCGGGAGGTCCACCGCGATGGAGCGCATCCGCTCCTCGATGGCCGGATCGACGGAGTCGAGTCCGTGGAACAGCTCGTCCACGAACTCCTCCATGATCCGCTTCCGTTCGGCTGCCGACAGCCGTGCCAGCTTGTTCATGAACGTCATCTCCTCTGCGGTCGAACCGCGTCGCGCCACGGTCGACAGCACCGCCCGGGTCACCCTCAGCGACTGGATCTGCGCGTCCAGCGCCACCACGTGCGCGGCGGCCACCTCCGCGACCGTCGTCTCACCCGCCAGCACCCTGCGCACGTCGTCCAGGCCGAGGCCCAACTCGCGCAGCGTGCGGATCAGTTCGAGGCGGGCGGCGCACTCGGCGTCGTAGAGCCGATAGCCGCCCGCGGAGCGGGTCACCGGGGTGAGGACGCCCTCGTCGGACCAGTAGCGGATGGTGCGCACGGTCAGTCCGGTGGACCTGGCCAGTTCCCCGATGGTGAGGAGTCCGGTGCCGTCGTCGATCATGTCTGTGAGTGTGGGCCTTCCAGTGGGTGGAGACTCAAGCGGCGCAAGGAGCTTGGTGATGGAGACTCTTCGGGACATTCTCGATGCGGTGGCCCGGGACGACCTCCCGCCGGCGGACGGTCGCGTGACCGTCGTACCGCAGATGTCCGAACGGGACGCGGGGGTGCTCGCCTTCACCGCGCACGCCGTCGTCTTCGTCGACGAGGATCCGCGGTGGGTCCACGACACCCTCGCCGCCGTGCCGTGCGACGCGCTCGCGGCGCCGATGAACCCGTGGTTCCTGATGGCCCTGCTGGAGCGGACGGGCCGCAGGGCGGAGACGATCGACGCGATGCTCGTGGGTTCCCCGCTGCCGGGCGAACCGCCGCTCCCCCTGCGGGAGATCACGGACGGCGACCACCCACGGATCGTGTACGCCCGCGGCCGCCGCGACGACGTGCGCGCCTGGACGACGGAGGGCGGCGTGCTGGTCCTGGGCCGCGGGGTCGGGGGCCGGTTGGAGGTCTCCGTGGAGATCGACGAGGACGTACGACACCGGGGTCTGGGCCGCGCCCTGGTGGCGGCGGCCCGCCACCTCACCACCGAGCCGCTGTGGGCGCAGGTCGCGCCGGGGAACGCCCGCAGCATGCGGGCGTTCCTGGCGGCGGGCTACCGTCCGGTGGGTTCGGAGGCGGTGCTGCTCAGCGCGCGATAGGCGCCGGCGCCACGGGTGTCAGTGCCACGGGTGGTAGTACGGGTTGCTCTCGCAGTCGCTCATGATCTCGACCTTGGTCTTCTTGTCGACCGGGCAGACGCCGATGATGTACTCCCGCTTGATGCCGCCGGGGAAGGCGACCTCGACCTGGTCGGCCCACTTGTGGGTGTCGCCGATGGTCTTGTTGACGTCCACTCCGCCCGGGGCGTCGATGTAGTAGTTGTAGCCCGACTTGTACCAGGTCTTGTACAGGTCGTGGTCGTACGTCGTCGAGACGTACGGCGAGGGCTGGTTGACGAGGACGTACTTCTCCACGTCGTACTGGCCGTTGACGACGTCCCTGGGGGCGAAGCCCTGGTCGAAGACGATCGCCGGGCCCCGGCTGTCGCTGCGGTAGAGGGTGCCGCAGGTGGTGCGCCAGACCGGGTCGGGGGTGATGCGGGTGATGTCCACGCGCTGGTCGACGGCGGCCATCGCGGGGTCGGCGACCACGGGACAGGCCGGGGCGGCGGCCCTTGCGGGCGTGTGGGTGGGGACGGTCGCGGCCGTGGTGGCGAAGACGGCCGCGAGGGACAGGACGGCGGCAGCGGTCCGCCGCCGCAGGTGAAGGGTGATCATGCGGGGCACGATCCCGGTTCTCCGGCGGCGGACGGTGGATCATCACTCGTACGGGGGCGTGTCCAACTGACCGGATTTCAGCCGAGATTCAGCGGACTCCTACGTGCCTCAGCGGAAGATGCCCGTGTGGCCCAGCGAGTAGCGCCCCGGTTGCGGGTACACCGCGAGGCCGTGCGGGCCGCCGCCGACCTTGATGCGGGCGAGCTGGGTGCCGGTGCGGGTGTCGATGGCGTAGACCTCGGAGTTGTAGCGGCCGGACAGCCACAGGACCTTGCCGTCGGCGGAGACGCCGCCCATGTCGGGGCTGCCGCCGTTCGGAAGGCGCCACTTCTTCGTCAGCTTGTTCTTGGTGAAGTCGAAGATGGAGATGGTGCCTTCGCCCCGGTTGGAGATGTACATCTCGCGCGAGTCCCGGCTGATGTACAGGCCGTGGCAGCCCTTGCCGGTGGGCAGGAAGTCCGGCTTGGCGAAGGTGTCGCCGTCCAGGACCCACATGCCGTTGGCCATCATGTCGGCGATGTAGAACTTCTTGCCGTCCGGCGAGATCTTGACGTCCTGCGGCATCGAGCCGTGGAACGGCAGTTTCTGCTGGCCGATGACCTTCATCTTCTCGGTGTCGACCTTGAGGAGTTCGCCGCTGAACTCGCAGGAGACGACGAAGTACCGCCCGTCCGGGGAGAAGTCGGCGTGGTTGACGCCGTAGCAGCTGACCGGGACCGCCTTCACGGTCTTCATCGTGTGCGCGTCCCGGAACACCAACTGCCGGTCCAGCGAGGCCATGACGATCGCGTACTTCCCGTTGGGCGTGAAGTACAGGTTGTACGGGTCGTGCACGTCGACGGGCTTGCCCGCCCTGCCCGTTCGCGGGTCGATCGGGGTGAGGGTGTTGCCCCGGTCGTTGTTGACCCACAGCGTCTTCAAGTCCCAGGAGGGGACGACGTGTTGGGGCTGCGCGCCGACCGGGATCGTCTCGACGACCTTGTACGTCTTCGGGTCGATCACCGAGACCGTGTTGGAGTTGGTGTTCGGGACATAGACCCGCGACGGGAAGTCCCTTACGACCGGGGAGAGTTGGTTGGGGCGGTCGGCCGCGTACACGTCGGCCGGGTCGAGCACCGGCGGCATACCGGGCAGCGCCCGCGCGACCTGCGCCTTCTTCTCCTGCTGCGGCGGCAACGCGGCCTGGGTGCCGAGGGCCTCGTCGGCGTGGTCCTGCGATCCACAGCCGGCGAGGGCGGCCAGCACGGCGAGCGCGGCGCCGCCGACCAGGACGCGGGCGGCGCGGGTGAGGGGGATGTGTCGCATCAGCTCAGCAGCTCCGTGGTCGTCACCGCGCGCAGTCCGCGGCGGTCGAGTTCTTCCAGTACGGCGGGGAGCGCGGCGACCGTGTCGGCGTACCCGAAGTGCATGCTCACGACGGACCCGCCGCGGACCTCGGCGAGCACCTTGCGGGTGACGGCGGGGGCGCCGGGCGCGGTGAAGTCGAGGGAGTCGACGTCGTAGGACAGCACGTGCGGGTAGCCCACGCGGTGGGCCAAGCGCTGGACGAGCGGGGACGCGGTCGCGGCGCGCGAGGGCCTGAACCAGGTGCCGATCGAGCCGGTGAGCCGCTTGAGGCGGTCGGCGCAGCCGGTGATCTCGGCCAGCGCGTCGGCCTCGGACAGGGTGTTGACGGCGATGTGCCGCTGGGTGTGGTTGCCGAGGTCGTGGCCGCCGTCGAGGATGCGGCGGGCCATGGCGGGGTGGGTGTCGAGCCAGGTCCCCACGGCGAGGACGGTGACGCGGGCGCCGTGTTTCTCGGCCTCGGTGAGGAGCGCGGTGGCGATCTTCGGGTCGCCCTGGCCATGGAAGGTGAGCGCGATCCTGGGGTGGTCGCGGGGTCCGTGGGTGATCTGCGCGGGCTGGTGGG
>NZ_JBLTJC010000247.1:0-16031 GCF_048158785.1 Streptomyces colwelliae
GCCTCGGGGGACGGGGGAGTCGCCATGTCATGGGGCTGGGTTTCAGGGGCCGTCGGGGCGCTGTTCCTCGTCCTGATGATCAGCTGTCTCCGGATCATCCCGCAGGGCCGCGCCGTCACCGTCGAGCGATTCGGCCGCTACACACGGACACTCAACGCGGGACTCAACATCGTCGTCCCGTTCATCGACACGATCCGCAACCGCATCGACCTGCGTGAACAGGTCGTCCCGTTCCCGTCGCAGCCGGTGATCACCCAGGACACCCTGGTGGTCACCATCGACATGGCCATCTTCTACCAGGTGACCGACGCGAGGGCCGCCACCTACGAAGTCGACGGCCACGTCCAGGCGATCGAGCAGCTCACGGTCACCACGCTCCGCAACATCATCGGCGGCATGGACCTGGATCTGCTCCTGACCTCCCGCGAGGAGATCAACGCGGCCCTGCGCGGAGTCCTCGACGAGGCCACCGGCAAATGGGGCGTCCGCGTCAACCGCGTCGAGCTCAAGGCCATCGAGCTGCCCGCCGCCGTCCGCAAGGCGAAGGAGCGGGAGATGCGCGCCAAGAGCGACGCGGTCATCGCCCTCCTGCGTGCCGAGGGCGAGCGGGACGCCGCGCTGGTGCGGGCGCGGACGGAGCGGGACGTGGCCAAGCTGCACCCGTCCGATCCCTGGCGCGACGACGGCATGCTCAGGGACGAGATCTAGCCCGTCGCCCCGCTCCGTCCGGAGGAGCTGGAGTTCACGGCGCTCTGCGGCAGCAGCTGTTCCTCACCTCGGGTCCGCGGCGACCGACCGCCAGATCCGGTCCGGGAGGACGCGGGCGGCCTCGTCGAGGTCGAGTTCGACGTCGTCGACCTGGGCGAGCCAGCGGCGGATGAAGCCGATCAGCGGGCCCAGGACCAGGGACTCGATCAGGGCGGGCGGCAGCGGGGCCAACTCCCCCGAATCCACGTGGGACTGGATCCAGAGGGCGAACGCCGAGAGCCTGGCCTCCTGGGAGTCGCGGATTTCCCTGGCCTGGGTCATGTTCCGCTGGTCGGTTCTGGCGGAGTGCAACAGCAGGGCGGCGTCCCGGTGTTCGCGGACGAAGGCCAGATGCGTCCGTACGATCGCGCGGATGCCCGTGCGGGCGGTGCGGGTCGCCTGGAGCGCGGTGATCAGCTCACCCAGCAACCGGCTCAGCCAGCGCTGCGCCAGCGCGTCGAACAGGCCGTCCAGACTGCCGAAGTGGTGGTACAGACTGCCGAGACTGACACCGCTGGCCTTGGTCACCGCACTGACGGTGAGGCCCTGCTCGCCCTGCTCGGCGAACAGGCGCAGCGCGGCGTCGAGGAGCAGGTCTGCGGTGACCTCGCCGCGGTGTTGCTTGGGGCTCATGCGGGACAGCGTATTGGGAACCGAGTTCTAGAGTGAATTTCTAGAGCAGATTTCTGGAATCCCCTTCCGGTCTGGCTATCCGCCGGTCCAGACTCGGTGGTAGCCGGGCCCGCGTCCGTCCGTTTCGGGGGATACGGATGGCCGTGGGCCCGGCGGACTCGGTGGGTTGCGCAGAGGGCGGTGCATAGGATCACCGGCATGGCGCTGCGACCCGTGCAGGTGAACATCAAGGCCGTCGACGGCTTGGCGGTCGGCCGGTTCTGGGCGGAGGCGCTCGGCTGGAGTGTCTTCAGCCCCGGCGTGACGACCTACGTAGGCCCCGCGGGCGCCGCCGGCGGCCCCGTCTGGCCGGAACCGGTCGGCCTCGGCATCGACATCGTCCCCGTCCCGGAACCCAAGTCGCCGTCGAAGAACCGTCTGCACCTCGATCTCGCCACCACTTCCACGACCCACCAGGCGGAGTTGACCGCGCGCCTCCGGTCTGTCGGTGCGACGCCCGTCGACGTGGGCCAGGGCGATGTCCCGTGGACCGTCCTCGCCGACCCGGAGGGCAACGAGTTCTGCGTGCTGGAGCCTCGGGAGATCTACCGGGACACCGGGCCGATCGCCGCGGTGGTCGTCGACTGCGTGGACCCGCGTGCCATGGCCGGGTTCTGGGGCGAGGCGATCGACTGGACCGTGCTTGAAGTGTCCGACGACCACGCGTCGTTGCGCTCCGCCCAGGGTGTCGGACCGTATCTGGAGTTCCTCCGCACGCCTGGCGTGAAGGCCGTACCGGATCGCGTCCATCTTGACCTGCTGCCGTATCCCGGTGACGACAAGGCGGCGGAGGTCGGGCGGCTTCGCGGCCTTGGTGCTGCCGACCTCGACCTCGGCCAGGGCGATGTCCCGTGGACGTGCCTGGTCGATCCGGAAGGTCACGAGTTCTGCGTGCTCGCTCTGCCTTAGAGGCGAGCGAGCGACCCGGAGGAATGGGGGCCGACCTGTGAATCCCCTTGCCTGTACTGCGTTCTGGGCCGGTGTGAGGGGGCGCGCTGCCGTCTCGCCTGCACGCCGGGCAGGCTCAGCGGCTACCGGCCGGTGGGGGGTCTGCGCGGGCTCACATCCGGGATTTCAGTACGTCGACCTCGCAGCCCGGTGCGAACGGGTCGAAGCCGTGCTCGGTCAGCCAGCGGATCACCAGCAGGCTTCGCAACGACCACCACGCGCGGATCACGTCGAGGTCGAGGTCGATGTCTGTGCCATAGCCGGCGATGACGTCTTCGAGGTGGTCCTCGTGTCCGAGCGTGAAGGTGGCGAGGTCGTACAGGGCGTCACCCTGGCCCGCCTCGGACCAGTCGATGATGCCCGTGACCTCGTCGCCGTCGACGAAGATGTGCGCGATCTGGAGGTCGCCGTGTGTGAACGCCGGAGTCCACGGCCGGAGCGCGGCCTCGGCGACCTGGCGGTTGCGGGTGACCAGGTCGGCGGGCAGGACGCCGTTCGTCATGAGCCGCTCGCACTCGTCGTCGAGTTCCGCCGTCAGCGCGACGATGCTCCGGCCGGCCTGGCCGGTCCGGGGCGGCAGGGGCGCTTCGTGCAGCTTCCGGATGGCGGCGCCCGCCGCGGCCCACGCCGTCGGCGACCCGGTCGACGGTCCGCCGAGGCGCCCGAGCGTCACCCCCGGGACCGCGGCGATCGCGAGCACGTGCGGCTTGTGCCACAGGACCTCCGGGGTCGGTACCGGCGCCAGGGCCATCGCCTCGACCTCGACGTCGATCCGCGCCTGATCGGCATCCACCTTCAAGAACACGTCACCGACGCGCAGGGTCGTGCGCTCGGAATGCGCGACGACGACTTCCACCTCATCCAGCACCTCATCCATGGGCGACCACTATCCCGGGAGCGGTCGTCTGCGTCGCCGGGTTTATCGCGTGCGAGTGGCCCAACGTTCACGTCAACTTCGGGCGTTCTGGCGTACGTTGAAGGGTGATTACAGGGAGTACTCGGACTGATACTTTGCGTGTATGAAGTTCACCCTTACCTATGACGTGGCCGGTGCTCCCGACGGGTTCTTCGCCTGGTTTCTTGATTCGGCGCGTGAAGAGGACCTGTACAAGGGCGAGTTGACGTACAGGAGCTACGCGATGTCGGGGCGGCGGGAGAGCGACGAGCGGGTTGTCCGGCGCACCGTGTTCCAGCGTGCGGTGCAACTGCCCGGTCCGGTGGCCAAGTTGTTCGGCGCCGACTTCACCGAGGTCGAGGACGGGACCTTCGAGAAGGCCGACCGTCTGTGGACCTGGAAGGTCACGCCGAGCAGCCAGGCGGACAAGATTCGCCACGAAGGCCACCTGAGGGCCGAAGGCGTTGATGGCGTCCGTAGCCGCCTCCGCCTGGAGTTCACCTATGAGGCGAAGATCTTCGGCGTCGGCGGCCTTCTGGAGAGCTCCACGGAGAAGAACCTGCGCGAGGAGTGGGACCGGACCGTCGCGTTCTACAACCATCAGGCCTCGGTCTGAGTGGACGCGGATACGGACGCGGATGCGGACGTCGGGGTTCGTCCCGCCACGCGGCTGAACACCACGTACAGCACCGCGCTCAGCACGAAGCCCACGATCGGCGTGCTGTCGCCGAAGGACGGCCAGTGCTTCGGGACGTAGCCGACGTAGTCCTCCTGGTTGGAGAAGAGCGGGACCGACACCCCGATGCCGATCAACAGGGCTGCCAGGCCGGGCCAGTTGGTGAAGGTGGGGTCGGTCAGGCGGGGGGCCAGTTCCTCGGTCGTGATCGTGGCCCGGGACTGGAACCGGCGTTCCACCAGGACCACGCCCAGCCACGGTGCCACCCAGTACGCGATCACCAGCAGGAACGCCTCGTACGCCGAGCCCGCGTCGGACAGTGACGCCCATGCCGCCGCCGTACCGGCCACCCCGGACACCACCACCAGGACGCTGCGGTTGAGCCACGCCGGGAGTTTCAGGCCCAGGGCCGTGAGGGAGATCGCGCCGGAGTAGACGTTCAGGGCGTTCGCCGAGATCGCGCCGAGGATGATCGCGATCAGCACCAAGTTGCCGAGCCAGGACGGGAGATGGCCGGTGAAGGCCGCCGTGGGGGTGGCGTCCTTGGGGGCGATGAGCGTTGCCGAGGCCGCTCCCATCACCGCCACGAACGTCACCGAGACGAACAGGCCCAGCGCCGGGTAGAGGACCGTCCTGAACTTGTCCGCCGTGCGGGGGAGGTAGCGCGCGTAGTCCGTGGCGTACGGGTTCCAGCCCGCCGCGTAGCCCCACGCCGCGCTGAGCGCGAGGAGGAAGCCGCCCAGTCCGCCGCCCGCGCCGCCCCCGCCGAGGTGCGCGTCCTTGAACGTCCACACGCCGGCCAGCAGGAAGATCACCGCGAGCGCCGGGAACGCGTACTTCTCGAAGGTGTGCACGAAGTTGTGGCCGATGAAGCCGATGAGGATTTCCGCCACTACGACGAGCAACAGTGACGGCAGGGGGCGTAGGCCCGTCAGCGTGTTCAGTGCGAACGCCGCGCTCACGCTGTTCACCGCGAACCAACCGACGCCCGCCACAAGGCCGTTGGCGGCCGACGGGAGGATGTTGCCGCGGAAGCCGAAGGAGAAGCGGCCGATCACCATCTGCGGGACGCCGAAGCGCGGGCCGTCCAGGGAGAGGAAGCCCTGCGTGATCGCGCCGAGGCCCGTGCCCAGGACGATCGCCGCGGTCGCCTGCCAGAAGCTCAGGCCGAAGAAGAGGACCGAGATCACGCCGATGTAGACGGTCGCGAACTCGATGTTCGGGGAGGCCCAGGTCCAGAGGAGCTGGAGCGGGCTGCCGTGGCGTTCGGCGTCGGGGATCGGATCGGCGCCGGCCGTCTCCACGGCGATGACCTTGTCACCGTATTCGGGGGCGAGGGTGGTGCCGGTTGAGTCGGCGGGAGCAGTCGTCATGCGAGGTAAGTGTCCGGTTCCTGCCGGTCCGGGCCCAGAGGCGCATTGTCCGTACCGGGCCGCTCACCGGCGTACAACCTGCACGTATCCCTCGGACTCCTCACTCGGGCCTGGGGTCGTCCTTGAGGTCGTCCTTGTTCAGGGACTTCAGGAACTCGGGGTTGTCGTCGGGCGCGATCCACTGGCCCGGCGCGGCCGTCGCCTCGTCCGGGGAGCGCCGCGCACGGCCCGCGATCAGCCACGCGACCGGGCCGACCAGAACCTCGCCGAAGAGCAGGATCACGAACACCCACGCCAGCTTCGGCATGCCCCGTACGTCCTCCTCGGGCGTGTTCAGGCAGTCCACGAAGGCGTAGATCCACAGAGCCAGGACCAGCAGGAACGGCAGATACCTGAGCATGGCGGCGAGATTCTCCTGATGAGTGAGACGGCCCCGGTGACGGGGTCAGGTTAGCGGGTGGCAGATACTTGGACACATGGCTTACGACGATCTTCGCTCCCTGCTCAGGGCACTGGAACGCGAGGGAGACCTCAAGCGCATCAAGGCCGAGGTGGACCCCTATCTGGAGGTCGGGGAGATCGTCGACCGGGTTCAGAAGGCCGGCGGGCCCGCTCTCCTCTTCGAGAAGGTGAAGGGGTCCTCGATGCCCCTCGCCATGAACGTCTTCGGGACCGACCGGCGGCTGCTGAAGGCGCTGGGGCTGAAGTCGTACGGCGACATCTCCGAGAAGATCGGCGGGCTGCTGCGGCCCGAACTGCCGCAGGGGTTCGTGGGTGTGCGGGACGCCTTCGGGAAGCTCGGCTCGATGACCCACGTACCGCCGAAGAAGGTCAAGGACGCGCCGGTGCAGGAGGTCGTCCTCGAAGGGGACGATGTCGACCTGGACCTGCTGCCCGCCCTCTTCACCTGGCCGCAGGACGGCGGGTCCTTCTTCAACCTCGGGCTCACGCACACCAAGGACCCGGAGAGCGGGATCCGCAATCTCGGGCTGTACCGGCTCCAGCGCCACGACAAGCGCACCATCGGCATGCACTGGCAGATCCACAAGGACAGCCGGAATCACTACCAGGTCGCGGCGAGGAGGGGCGAGCGGCTGCCGGTCGCCATCGCCTTCGGGTGTCCGCCCGCCGTGACCTACGCCTCTACCGCGCCCCTTCCCGGTGACATCGACGAGTACCTCTTCGCCGGGTTCATCGCGGGCAAGCGGATCGAGATGGTCGACTGCAAGACCGTGCCGTTGCAGGTGCCGGCGCAGGCCGAGGTCGTCATCGAGGGGTGGCTGGAGCCCGGCGAGATGCTGCCGGAGGGGCCGTTCGGGGACCACACGGGGTTCTACACACCGCAGGAACCCTTCCCCGCGCTGACCATCGACTGCGTGACGATGCGGAAGCGGCCGTTGCTTCAGTCGATCGTCGTAGGCCGCCCTCCGACGGAGGACGGACCGCTGGGACGGGCGACGGAGCGGTTCTTCCTGCCGCTGCTGAAGATCATCGTGCCGGACATCGTGGACTACCACCTGCCCGAAGCGGGCGGATTCCACAACTGCGCGATCGTCTCCATCGACAAGAAGTACCCGAAGCACGCCCAGAAGGTGATGCACGCGGTCTGGGGTGCGCACATGATGTCCCTGACCAAGCTGATCGTGGTCGTCGACTCCGACTGCGACGTCCACGATCTGCACGAGGTCGCGTGGCGGGCCCTCGGCAACACGGACTACGCCCGGGACCTCTCGGTCGTGGAAGGACCCGTCGATCATCTCGACCATGCCTCCTACCAGCAGTTCTGGGGCGGCAAGGCGGGGATCGACGCGACGAGGAAGTGGCCCGAGGAGGGCTACACGCGGGACGGCGGCTGGCCCGAGATGGTGCTGTCCGACCCGGAGACGGCGGCGAAGGTCGACCGCCGGTGGAAGGAGTACGGACTTTCGTGAGCAGCGCATCAGCCGCGATCCCGCAGCCGGGGCGCACCAAGGCGTTCCTACGCCTCGTCATGATCGAGCACTCCGTCTTCGCTCTGCCCTTCGCCTACATCGCGGCGCTGACCGCGATGTTCCAGCTGGACGGGAACATCCACTGGGGGCGGCTGCTGCTGGTCACCATCTGCATGGTGGGGCTGCGGACCTTCGCGATGGCGGTCAACCGGATCATCGACCGCGAGATCGACGCCCGTAACCCGCGCACCGCGCACCGCGAGCTGGTCACCGGCGCGATGACGGTGAAGCACGCGTGGACGGGCGCACTCGTCGCCCTGGTCGTGTTCCTGGGCTCGGCCGCACTCCTCAACCCGCTCTGCCTGGCGCTGGCGCCCATCGCGGTGATCCCGATGGTCGTCTATCCCTACGGCAAGCGGTTCACGAACTTCCCGCAGGCCATCCTCGGTCTCGCCCAGGCGATGGGCCCGGTCGGCGGCTGGCTCGCGATCTCCGGCGAGTGGTCCTGGGACGCGGTGATCCTTGGTCTCGCCGTCGGCATCTGGATCGGCGGCTTCGACCTGATCTACGCCTGCCAGGACATCGAGACCGACCGCGAGATCGGTGTGATGTCGGTGCCGGCGCGCTTCGGCATCCCGGCGTCGATCTGGGGCGCGCGGGTCTGCCACGCGATCACGACGGCCCTGCTCGCCTGGTACGGCGCGGCGACCGGCGCCGGCGCCTTCTTCTGGTTCGGCCTGCTGATCGTCGCGGGCGCGTTCCTGTACGAGCACTCGATCGTCCGGCCGCATGATCTGTCCCGGCTGAACAGGGCGTTCTTCAGCGTCAACGGGTTCATCGGGATCGCCCTGTTCGTGTGCGCGCTTCTCGATCTTCTGGTGCGTGGGCTCACGGTGTGAGGCCGGAGCGACGGGACGCGGGCTCCGCTCGACCGCTGTTCATCAGCATCGAGGATTCCGCTGACACGCCTCACACCGCCTCCTACCATCGGGACCGACTCGGGCTTGGGAATGGGAATGAGGCAGGCGGGGTGTACTACGTGAGGCCGGGTGCGGCGGAGGTCCGCAATGCCCGATGAGCCTTCACCGCCTGACGCAGGGGACCACGTCGATGGCCGGGGGAGCAGGTTCCAGGGCCCTGTCCTCGGCAAAGGCACCCAGAACAACGACTACCGGACCATCATCGACAGTGCGCCCTCCACCGTCGCCGAACACGAGCTGGCCGCACGGATTCATCGCTGGACCAAGAGGGAGGTCCAGGCGCGCGCACTGGAGAACCCCAGCCCGATTCGCGTCGTCATGTCGACGACCAGGCGTCGCGTCCAGGCGCGGGGCGACGTGCTGCTCCGCTCGGTTTCCGAGCACGGAGGGAACTGTGAGTCGCGGCTGGGGCTGGAGGGCGATGTCACCCGGATCGCGGAGCTGGTGCGCGGACTGCGACGCCGTCAGCTGGTGGTACTTGGTGGGCCTGGTACCGGGAAGAGTGTGGCGGCGCTGCTGCTCACCTGGCAGTGGCTGGAATCGCGGAGGCCGGACGAGCCGGTGCCTGTGCTGCTGCCACTTTCGTCCTGGCGCCCCGGTGTGGACCTGCGGGCGTGGATCGTCCGGCAGATCATGCAGCTGGTCGAGCACCACTCGTCCCCTGCCCGTAAGAGCCGATTACGGCCGGACGCCGTGGAACGACTGCTCGACGACCACCGGGTGATGCTGGTCCTGGACGGGCTGGACGAGTTGCCGGCGCGGGTGCGCGCCCGGGCGGTGAAGGCCATCGACCAGGAGGCCATCGGTAACGCACACCTCGTGGTGACCTGCCGAGGCGATGAGTACCAGGCCGTTGTCGAAAGCACCAACAACTTCTTCACCAAGGCCGCAGTCGTGGAACTCGAACCGGTGCGGCTCGAGGCAGCGCACGACTTCCTGCTCGGCTCGTACCCGGAGGGCGGCAGCCGCTGGGAGAATGTGTTCGAGGATCTGCGGGTCCGGCCCGGAGCACCGTTGGCAGAAGTACTGGCCAACCCGCTGATGCTGTATCTGGCCCGTACCGCCTATGACTCGCCAGAAAGTGACCCGCAGGAACTGCTCGACCCGAAGAGGTTCGGGAACCGTCCTGCCCTGGAGGGGCATCTGCTGAAGCGGTACGTCCCAACCGTCTACTCCCAGGAACCCGACAACGGCGGCAGAACGTACCGGCCGAAGCAGGCCGGGCGCTGGCTCGCCTACCTGGCCCACCAGATGCGAAGAGTCGGAACGGTCGACTTCGCGTGGTGGCAGATCGATCCTTTCGTTCCAGGACTGCTCTACGGCGTCATCAGTGGGTGTGCCTGGGGTTGGCCGCTCTACGAGTTGTACGACTTGGCAGGGTTGCTCGTCGGCGCCGGCATAGGCGTTTGCGGTGCCGTTGCCTATGTGCGGCCTCGTCACAAGGCAACCCGGGTCTACATCGAAGAGGGGCGAAGACCGAGACACACGTTGCGCTGGTACAAGCACATCGACTGGACCCTGGCCATGGTCGTCGGCGTCGTTACCGCGATTGCGGTACGCGCCCTGCTGACCGTTGAGTTCGGAGCAGGAACGAGGAGTCCCCTGCCCTACGGCGTGGGTGGTGTCTTCGGACTTGCCACGCTCCTCGGATCAACCTGGGGTACCTACCGGCTGTCGCACGCGCTCCTCGCCGTGACGGGCAGGCTGCCCTGGCGGCTCATGGAGTTCCTCGACGACGCCCATGCCCGCGGGGTGCTGCGGGAGACCGGCGCGGCGCACCAGTTCAGGCACGTGCGTCTGCAGGAGAGATTCAGCGGTACGTCGTCATCCGGCCCGGCCCCTGAGACTCCCCTCGCGAGGCACGAGGCCGTGGAATCCGAACCCGGTGTGCGCCGCCTGAGACACCTTGCGCTGGCGTTCTCCTCAGCCTTGCGCCGGGCTTTTCTCACGCTTGCCACGGCCGGTGGTTTCGCGGTGATGCTCACCCTGACGGCTCCGACGGAGGCAGGACTGGCGTATCACTCCGGTGACAGAGCCGAAGAGGTGCGCAGTGCGATCTGCCTGCCCGTGGAGGCGCCCTGTGTTCTCAAGACGGACTCCCTCACCTGGCGGCTTCCCCCCGATTCCGTCCGTCACACGGACCTGCGAAACGAGTTGCAACGGCGGCTTACCGTCGACGTGCTCCACGGAGAACTGGCAACAAGGGGGTGTGCCGGAGCGGCAGTCGAAGTCACTCTGACCGTTGAGGGTGTCAGGCTCGATCCGTTCGTCGTGGCTGGCGGAAAACGTGATGCGGGCTCGGCTGCTCGAGTCCCTCGGCCTATCGAGTTCGACCGGGGACCGGTTTCCGTCCAACTCCTCAGGATCGACAGGAAGGCGTGCACGGTCACGCTTACCTGGCGCGATCCTGGTGTCGAGCAAGACGTCGTTGAGGATGGCAGAAGACGTCTGGCCGACTGAGGAACGTGCCCTCAGCCCTGAAACGTGCGGGCCTTCATTGGCCCGCGCCGGAACACGAACGCCGCCCCCACCCCCGCCACCAGCCCGATCAGGTGTCCCTGCCAGCTGACCCCCGACTGCGTGGGCGCCAGCCCGAGCAGGATCGAGGTGCCCCAGACCGCGCCGATCAGCAGGCCTACGACGATGCCCAGCGGGCGGCGCTCGACGAAACCGCCGACCAGCAGGAAGCCGAAGAGGCCGAAGATCAGGCCCGACGCGCCCGCCGTGTTCGTGTGGGCCGGGGATATGAGCCACACGCCGAGGCCGTCCGCGACGATGATCAGTGCGCTGATCGCGGCGAAGCGGCGGATGCCGCCCAGTGCCGCGAGGAAGCCGAACACCAGCAGCGGCACGGTGTTCGCGGCCACGTGGGCGAAGCCGAAGTGGATGAACGCGGCCGGGACGATGTCGATCAGCTGGGACGGCTCGCGCGGGACGATCCCGAGGCTGTCCAGGGCGTGGCCGCTGAGCACGTCCACCACTTCGAGCAGCCACAACAGCGCGACCCAGCCCACCATCACCTTGGCCGCGACCTTCGCACGGTCGCTCCGCGACCACTCCAACGCCGTACCGGACATGGCACCCCCCAGAGTCCACTCGTCCCCACAGAAGAACGCCCCGGCCCCCTTGGCCGGTTCCCGCCCCGCCACGCCAGCTAGGCTCGGTGTCGTGAACCCAGTCAAGCCAGGAGAGACGCCGCGTACGCCTTGGATCGTAGGGGTGTCCGGCGCTTCCGGCACCCCATACGCGGCTGCCGTGCTGCGCGCGCTCCTCGACGCCGGTGAGAGCGTCGACCTCGTGGTGTCCCGCGCGTCCCGGCTGACGCTCCTCGACGAGACGGGGATCTCCTTCCGGGACGCGCACTGGCAGGACGACCTGCGGGAATGGCTGGCCATCGGCGCCGACGGCAAGCCCGGCACCTTCCAGCCCGCCATCGACACCGCCGCCGTACGGCACTGGAGCGCGGGCGACCTCGCGGCGGGGCCGTCCTCGGGGTCGTACCCCGCGAAGGGGATGATCGTCGTGCCCGCGTCGACCGCGTGTGTCGCCGGGGTCGCCCTCGGGTTGAGCAAGGACCTGTTGCAGCGGGCGGCGAGCGTGACCCTCAAGGAGCGCCGCAAGCTGGTGGTCGCCGTACGCGAGACGCCGTTGAACGGGCAGACGCTGCGGCACCTCGTGACCCTGGACGACCTGGGCGCGGCCGTGGTGCCCGCCTCGCCCGGTTTCTACGCCGGAGCCACCCACATCCAGGACCTGGTGGACTTCGTCGCCGGGCGGGTCCTGGACTCGGCGGGTGTCGAGCACGATCTGTACCGGCGGTGGAAGGGCGACCTCGGCGCCGGTTTCCGCACCACCGACTGACCTACGGCACCCACTTATTCACCTTCATCTTCATCGTCATCACCGGAAGGCAATCGATCGCATGGACGCGGTGGACAGGCAGCTCATCCAGGCCCTGAGAGAGAACGGCCGGGCCTCCTACGCGGAGCTGGGGCGCCTCGTCGGCCTGTCGGGACCCAGTGTCACCGACCGCATCAACCGGCTGGAGGCGGCCGGTGTCATCACCGGTTACCGCGCGACCGTCGACTCGGCCTCCCTCGGCCTCGGCGTCATCGCCCTGATCGGCATCTCGCTCTCCGACGCCGCCGACCACGAGGACGTGGCCCGTCGCATGAAGGACCTCGGTGAGATCGAGGACTGCTGGTTCATCGCGGGCGAGGACTCGTTCATGCTGAAGGTGCGGGCACCGGACGTGGACGGCCTGGAGAAGACCATCCGGCGGCTGAGCGGGACCAAGGGCGTCTCCCGCACCCGTACCACCATCGTGCTCTCCACGAAGTGGGAGAACCGGGTCGGGGAGCTGCCCGAAGAGGTGTAGAGGCGTAGGCGTACCGTTGACCGAGTCTGTCGTAGGAAGAGGTAAGGGCATGGATGTCGGGCTCAAGCGCGAGCTGGAGCAGAAGGTCCGCTCCGGTGAGCGGCTGTCCCGTGAGGACGGCGTCGCGCTGTACGAGTCGGACGACCTGGCCTGGCTGGGCGGACTCGCGCACGAGGTGCGGACGCGGAAGAACGGCGATGTCGTCCACTTCAACGTCAACCGCCACCTGAACATGACCAACGTGTGCACCGCGTCCTGCGCCTACTGCTCGTTCCAGCGCAAGCCGGGCGAGAAGGACGCGTACACGATGCGCATCGAGGAGGCCGTCCGGCTCGCCAAGGCGATGCAGGGCGAGAACCTCACCGAGCTGCACATCGTCAATGGACTCCATCCCAACCTCCCCTGGCGGTACTACCCGCGCTCGCTGAGCGAGTTGAAGAAGGCCCTCCCGGAGGTCTCCCTCAAGGCCTTCACGGCCACCGAGATCCATCACTTCGAGACCATCTCCGGGCTGAGCGCGAGCGAGATCCTCGACGAACTCATCGACGCCGGCCTCGAATCCCTCACCGGCGGTGGCGCGGAGATCTTCGACTGGGAGGTCCGCCAGCACATCGTGGACCACCGCACGCACTGGGAGGACTGGTCGCGGATCCACCGGCTGGCGCACGAGAAGGGTCTCAAGACCCCGTGCACCATGCTCTACGGCCACATCGAGGAGCCGCGTCACAGGGTGGACCACGTGCTGCGGCTGCGGGAGCTCCAGGACGAGACCGGCGGGTTCCAGGTCTTCATCCCGCTGCGCTACCAGCACGACTTCGTGGACATGAAGGACGGCAAGGTCCGCAACCGCCTTCAGGCGCGGACGCAGATGGCGACGGGCGCGGAGGCGCTCAAGACCTTCGCGGTCTCCCGTCTCCTCTTCGACAACGTCCCGCACGTCAAGGTCTTCTGGGTCATGCACGGCGTCCAGACCGCCCAACTCGCCCTCCAGCACGGCGCGGACGACATGGACGGCTCGGTCGTCGAGTACAAGATCACGCACGACGCCGACAACTACGGCACCCCGAACAAGCTCACCCGCGACGACCTCCTCGACCTGATCCGCGACGCCGGTTTCCAGCCGGTCGAGCGGAACACGCGGTACGAGATCATCCGCGAGTACGACGGCCCGGACCCGGCGCGGCGCGAGTCCCCGCAGCCGATGCGGGTGTGACGAGCACCTTCTGAGACGACCACCTTCTGAAGCGAACACGGCACCATGTCACTGACCTTTGAACTGGACCCCGCGATAACCCCTGCTCTGCGCGAGGAGATCCTCACCCTCTGGGCGGACGTCTCCAACGCGGGGGGCTCGGTCGGCTTCGTCGCACCGGTCGCGGTGGACGAGATACGGCCCGAACTGGTCCGGCACTTCGTCGCCATGGCGGAGGGCCGGACCCGGCTGCTGGTCGGCCGGGACGAGACGGGCACGGTCGCCGCGACCGTGTTCCTCGCGTTCAACACGCACCGCCTGATGCTGCACTGGCTGTGGCTCTACACGGTGATGGTCCACCCCCGCCACCAGGGCAAGGGCTACGGCCGCGACCTCCTCGCCGCCGCCGAGCAGGCCGCCCGCGGCCTCGACGGCATCGAGGCGATCCGCCTCACCTGCCGCGGCGGCCACGGCCTGGAGCGGTTCTACGGCTCCTGCGGCTACAAGGAGGTCGGCCGGGTGCCCGGCGCGATCCGCGTCGCCCCCGGGGACGACCGGGACGACATCTTCATGCTGCTGCCCCTGCTGTGAGCCACATGGCAGCCGCGCACCCCGCCCGAAGATCGGTGGGGGCGCGTGCTTCACTGAGTAGGACTGTTCGGTTAAGTCTGTTCGTTACGGAAGAGTGGATTGAGATGTTCCGCTACACACTGTGGCGCCTCGGGGTCTTCGCGGGCTGTCTCGGAGTCGTCTGGGGCCTCGTCTACCTCGGCGTCTTCCCGCGCGGGTTCGGCGAGTCCAACGGCATGTGGATCGTCCTGCTCGCGCTGGTGATCTCGGCGCCGATCAGTTTCGTGGTGCTGCGCGGGGTGCGGGACCGGGCCTCGGTGCAGATCGTCGACCGGGTCGACCGGATGAAGGCCAACCTGGAGGCGAACCGCAACCAGGAGGACGAGACGGTGGACGCCGCCCAGCCGGCCTCCCACCCGCAGGGCCAGACTTCCTGACACCTGGGCCCAACTACCCTTGCCCCCATGGGTGCCGTGAAGACCAAACGGATGCCGCGGGCGGTCCGTGAGCAGCAGATGCTCGACGCCGCCGTGCAGACCTTCGGGCAGCGCGGTTATATGGCCGCGTCGATGGACGAGATAGCCGAACTCGCGGGCGTCTCCAAGCCGTTGGTGTATCTCTATCTGAACTCGAAGGAAGACCTGTTCATCGCGTGCATCCGGCGCGAGGGCCAGGCACTCACCGAGGCGGTACGGGCCGGTGTGGACACCGGGTCACCCGCCGACCGTCAACTCTGGGACGGGCTGCGGGCGTTCTTCACGCACACCGCGCACCACCCGGACGGCTGGGCCGTGTTGCACCTCCAGGCCCGCACCCACGGCGAGCCCTTCGCGGCCGAGGTGGCGGCCATGCGCGCCGAACTCGTCGCGTTCGTCACCGAGTTGATCGCGGTCGCCGCCCGTGAGGCGCATCGCGACCCGGACCTCGCCGAACATGAGGTCGCCGGTCTGGCCGAGGCGTTGGTCGGTGCCGCCGAGTCCCTCGCGGCCTGGTCGAACGTGACCCCGGGCGTCACCGCCAAGCAGGCGGCGGCGACGCTGATGAACTTCGCGTGGGCGGGGCTGGGTCAGCTGATGGAGGGGCGGCCCTGGGCGCCGTAGCGCTCACCAGCCCACCGGCCCACCGGCCCACCAGCTCACCGGCCCATCAGCCCACCGGCTCACCGGCTCACCGGCTCATAAAGGGAGCGGTCGGACGAACCCGTCGACGTGTGTCCGCTCCCCGCTCCGCAGCTGGAAACGGCCACCCTCCGCCGCGTACTCCACCACTCCCGGCAACAGCACCGGCGCCCTGAACTCCGCCCGTACGTACGCCGATTCGGGCGTCCCGTGCGCCGCGAGGCACCGGGCCGCCGTCCACATGCCGTGGGCGATCGCGCGGGGGAAACCGAAGAGGCGGGCGGTGAGCGGGGAGAGGTGGATGGGGTTGCGGTCGCCGGACGCGGCACCGTAGCGCCGGCCGACGTCCTCGGCGAGGCGCCACTCGGCGAGGGTGGGCAACGGGGGCTGTGCGTACGGGACTTCGGGTGCGGTTGCGGGTGTGTCGGTGCGGTGGTGCCGGGCGAGATACGTACTCCGTGACTCCCATACGACCTTGCCCTCACCCCGGCGCGACGACGGGGACACCGCTGGCCATGGCTTCCTGGACGGTCTGACAGAAGGTCTCAAAA
>NZ_JBLTJC010000248.1:0-15999 GCF_048158785.1 Streptomyces colwelliae
CTGGAGGGCTTAAAGAAGCCCATCCGCTTCTGCACGGTCGACGTCGGTCAGGCCAACGGCACCGGTGAGCCCCAGGAGATCGTCTGCGGCGCCCGCAACTTCGCCGTCGGCGACAAGGTCGTCGTCAGCCCGATGAATCCGACGCGCATCAGCGGGCCTCCTGCTCGACCGAACCGGTGCCGAGACTCGGGAGTGGTACGGGGATGGGGAGTTGGGGCTATGCGTGCGTGGGGAGCGGTCGGTCCGCCGGTGGACGGCCCAGCGTGTGGAACAGGCCGGCCGCCAGGACCAGGCCCTCGCGGGCGATCGACGCCAACAGGTGTTCGTCGGGGGCGTGTTGGAGGCAGCCGGGGTAGGAGTGGGGCAGCCAGAGAGTCGGCAGGCCGAGGACGTCGGTGAAGACGGCGTTGGGCAGGGAGCCGCCGATGTTGGGCAGGACGGCGATCGGGCCGCCGGTGATCTCTTCGAGCGTGGTCCGGGTCCAGCGCACCCACGGGTCGTCGAGCGGGGTGCGGCTCGCGGCGAAGCTGCCGAGCACCCGGACGTCGACCATCGGGTACCCGTGCTCGGCCAGGTGCCGGGCGACGGCGTCGGCGACCTGACCGGCGTCGGTGCCCACGACGTACCGGAGTTGAAGGACCGCGCGGGCGCTGCCCGGGATCGCGTTGACCGGCCGCTCGGCGTCGGCGGCACCGAGGGCGAGGACTTCGAGGGTGTTCCAGGCGTAGAGCCGTTCGGCGGCGGAGAGTTGGGGCTCGCCCCAGCCCTCGTCCGGCACCGGGTCACCGGGCGAGGCCGCGACGGTGACGCCGGCGAGTGCCTCGCGGACCTCCGGCGGGATCGCGGGCGGCAGCAATTCCGGTACGCGGATACGGCCGTGGCCGTCGACCAGGGTGGCGATGGCTCCGGCGAGGGTGGTCGCCGGGTTGCGCAGCAGGCCGCCCCAGTTGCCGGAGTGGTAGGCGTCCGGCCGTAGATCGGCGGTGAGTTGGAGGCCGAGGCCGCCGCGCGCGCCGAGGAACAGCGTCGGGGTCGTGGCGTCCAGGCGTGGTCCGTCCGAGGCGACCAGCACGTCGGCGCGCAGCAACTCCTGGTGTTCGGCGGCGAATTCGGCGAGTCCGGGTGAGCCGATCTCCTCCCCGGACTCCAGCAGGAAGGTCAGGTTGAAGCCCAACGAGCCCTGGTCGGCGAGGAGCAGCCGCAGGGCGGCGAGGTTGACCAGGTGCTGACCCTTGTTGTCGGCGGAGCCGCGCCCGTACCAGCGCTCGCCCTCGGCGGTCAGCGTCCACGGGTCGCGGCCCTCGCTCCACCGGCCCGCCTGTCCCTCGACGACGTCCGCGTGGCCGTAGACGAGCACGGTCGGGAGGTCGGGGGACTCGACGCGGGTGCCGATCAGGAAGGGGCCGGCCGCCGGATCGGGGTTGTCGTAGCGCGTGACCTCGCAGCCGAGGGCGGTCAGGGCGGGGGTCAGGAACTCGTCGAGGTATGCCTCAATGGCAAGGCGGCCCCCGGGTCGGGAACTCTCCGTGGCGTACGCGACCATGGCGGCCAGCTCGGTGAAGAAGGCACCCGAGTCGACGAACTCCTCGGCTTTACGGGCCAGTTTCTCAGGTATCACGGGAAGATTTCTCCAGGGAGGGCGGCGGTCGGGCGGGCGGTGCGCTCTCGTCGTTCCAGCAGAGTAGGGCGGATCCGGGCCTGCGACCATTGCCGTTTGTGACGTGATGCGTTCTACTTTCGGCAACGCATTACGTGACCGCAGGCGTGACCACAAGGGACCCCCATGCAGCTTCTGCCGGTGAACCTCGCCTACTTCCTGGAGGTCGCCCGCACCGGATCGGTGACCGAGGCGGCGCACGCCCTGAACGTCGCGCCCTCGGCGATCAGCAGGCAGGTCGCCAAGCTGGAGTCCGGTATCGGGGTTCCGTTGTTCGCCCGGCATCCGCGCGGGATGACGCTGACCGAGGCCGGCTCCAGGCTGCTGGCCCACGCGCGCCGTACCGAGACCGAATCGACCACGCTCGTCGAGGAGTTGAGGACGGGGCGGGGCGCGGAGGCGCGCAGTGTCGCCGTCGCCTGCTCGGAGGGGTTCGCGCGGCGGCTGGTGCCGCGGGCGATCGCCGGCTTCCGGCTCGCCCACCCCGACGTGGCCTTCCGCGTGGACGTGGTCGCCCGCCAGGAGGCGACCCGCCGTGTGGTCGAGGGGCTCGCCGATGTCGCCGTCACCTACACGATGGGCCCGCAGCACGACGTCCGCGTCGAGTGCGCGGTCGTGGTCCCGGTGGCGGCGATCGTCCCCCTCGGTCACGAACTCGCCGGACGCGACCGCATCGGCCTCGCCGACCTGTGCGCGTACCCGCTGGCGCTGGCCTCGCCGGGCACCAGTCAGCGTGAACTCTTCGACATCGGGGCGCAGTTGGAGGGGATCACGGTCCGCCCCGCACTGGTCTGCGACAGTCTCGCTCCGCAGTACGAGTTCGTACGGGCGGGAGGGGGCCTCGCCCTGGTCGGCGACCTCGGAGACCTGGGCGGCGACGGGCGGGACACCGGGACCGAGGGCGTGGCGTACGTCCCCGTCGACCACCCGGTGTTCCGGCAGCGCGAGGCGCAGGTGCAGACGGCGACGGGGCGGCGGCCGTCCTGGTCGGCGACACAGTTCACCGAACTGCTGGTGGCGTCGCTGCGGCGGGACCGGACACCCTGACGCGCGACCTGCACATGAGCCTCACAGCGGGACGTCACGCCCGTAACACACTTCCCTGACAATCTGATCCGGCCGCGTGGGAGCGCTTCCCATCACAAGTCGGCCGGAGAGAAGGGCAGTTCGGCACGTGAAGCTCGACATGTTCAGCGAGATCCAGGACCCCGGGCCGTGGGCGACCGAGGACCACGAACACCGGCGGATCACGGAGGCGGTCGAACAGGCCGTGCTCGCCGACGAGTTCGGGTACGACTGCTGGTGGCAGGTGGAGCACCACGGCGCGGCGGAGTTCAGCCTCAGCTCGGCGCCGGAGCTGCTGCTGGCGGCACTGTCGCAGCGCACGTCCCGGATACGGCTCGGGCACGCGGCGGTGCTGGCGCCGGCCGAGATCAACCACCCGAGGCGGGTGGCCGAACGGGCCGCCTGGCTGGACCAGTTGAGCGGCGGCCGGGTGGAGCTGGGCCTGACCCGATCCACGGCACCCGAGTGGCGCATGTTCGGCGTGGACCCGGCGAGCGCGCGGGCCCAGACTCAGCGGGCCTTCGAGGAGATACCCCGGCTGTGGACGGGCGCCGGCGACCAGCCGCTCGTCCCCGCACCCCTCCAACAGCCGCACCCTCCCCTGTGGCAGGCGGTCTCCAGCCCGGCGTCGTTCGAGGAGGCGGGCCGGCGTGGAGTGGGCGTCCTGGGCACGACCCTCTGGGAGCCGCTGACCCGGGTGGCGCGGCTGGTGGAGCTGTACCGGGAGGCCGTGGCCGATTGCGAACAGCCCGCCGGTGCCTTCGTCAACGACCAGATCGCGTTCTTCACGTTCGTCCACTGTGCCGAGACCGACGAGGAGGCGCTGCGGTCCGGCGCGGCAGCGGCGGCGGCCTGGTACACGGCTCGGGCGCTCACCTTCTTCGAGGCGGCGGACGCGTTCGTCGAGACGATGACGATCCAGCAGGGCATCCTGGCCGACCCGGCCGGCGGCGGCCTGACCGGCGCGTTCCTGCGCGACGAGGTCGACACGGCCCCCAACGCGGCCCAGCTGGCCATCGGCCGCATCCTCCAGGGCGAGACCGTCCCGGAGGACGAGCTGTTCGAGGCGCTGATGGCGCAGGACTCCCTGATCGTCGGCAGCCCCGACACCTGCCGCAAGAAACTGCGGGCGTACGCGGACGCGGGCATCGACCGCCTGATGTGCTTCCAGCAGGTGGGGGCGATCCCGCACGAGCGGGTCATGGACAGCATCCGCCGGGTGGGCGAGCTGATCCCCGAGTTCGCGTGACCGGCGGGATCCGGCGTGTACGGACGGGAATTCTTGACTGACCGTTCTCGATAGACCTAGGCTGCCGGGCATGGCCAGGACCAAGGAGTTCGACCCCGAGGCCGCACTGCGGGCAGCCCTGGAGCTGTTCTGGCGGCGCGGCTACGAGGCGACGTCGATGTCCGACCTCGTCGAGCACCTCGGCATCGGGCGGGCCAGCATCTACGCGACCTTCGGCAACAAGCACGACCTGTACCTGAAGGCGCTGGAGAGCTACGACCGGTCCGGACTCACCCCGATGGTGCGGGAGTTGTCCCAGCCGGGCCCCGCGCTGCCGCCCGTGCGAGCGATCGTACGGCGGTACGCGGCCGAGGCCGCGGACGAGCAACTACGGCCGCTGGGCTGCCTGGTGACCAACACGGCGGCCGAACTCGCCCCGCACGACGCGGCCGCGACCCGGCTGGTCGAGCGCAACTGGGACCAGTTGGAGGCGGTGTTGCGCTCGGCGCTGGTACGGGCCCAGGCGCAGGGCGAGTTGCCCGCCGACCGCGATCCGCTCACCCTCGCGCGCATGCTGCTGGTGCTGATGCAGGGGTTGCGGGTGGTCGGCCGGGCGTCCGGGGATCCGGCGCGGGTGCGGGACGCGGCGGAGCAGGCGCTGACACTCCTCGACTGAGATTCCCTTCCCCTCAGGGTGCTTTCTCGCGCCCTAATATTGAACCGATCGGTCAAGAAAAGAGGCCAGCTCATGAGTAGTCCCTTCAGCAGCCGCTTCTCCGGCAGGACCGCCCTCGTCACCGGTGCGGGCTCGGGCATCGGACGGGCGATCGCCCTCGCGTTCGCGGCGGAGGGGGCGAACGTCGTCGTAGCGGGGCGGCGCCGGGAACCGCTCGACGAGACCGTCGCACTGATCGAGGGCGGGAGCGCGAGTGAGGGCAGGGGTGGGAAGGCCTTCGCGGTAACTGCCGATGTGTCGAAGGCCGTTGACGCCCACGCCCTGGTGCGGGCGGCCGTCGACCGGTACGGCTCGCTCGACGTGGCCGTCAACAACGCGGGGATCTTCCGGGGCGGACGCCCCCTCGCCGACCTCACCGAGGAGGACTGGCGCACGCAGCTCGACATCAACGTCACCGGCGTCTTCCTCGCGCTCCAGGCGGAGATCCGGCAGATGCGCGCCCAGCCGTCCGGCGGCGCGATCGTCAACGTGGCGTCCACGTTCGGCGTGCACACGAGCAGCCCCGGGGCCGCCGCCTACGCCGCCTCGAAGGCCGCCGTAGCCGTGTTGAGCAAGGGCGCCGCCGTGGACCACATCCGCGAGGGCGTCCGTATCAACGTGGTCAGCCCCGGCGCCACCGACACCCCCATGTCCCTGCGCACCGGCGAGACGGAGGCCGACCGCGCCGAACGGGTGCGGGTCACGCTCCCCCTGGGCCGTATCTCCGCCACGTCCGAAGTGGCCGCCGCCGTCCTCTACTTGGCCTCGGACGACGCGGCGTCGGTGGTGGGCACGGACCTGGTGGTGGACAGCGGAGCGACGGCGTGAGGCTCAGGTGCCTGGATTGAATACCGGTAACTCGACGACTCACGCCTTGAGTTGGTCGTACACGACTCCCGTCAACGCCTCCGAGGCAGCCCAAAGGCGTTGCCCCATCGCGTCGTTGAGGGTCCACGGCGCCCGCCAGGACGGTGCCGGCGCCCCGCGCCACATGGCGATACGGGGGCCGAAGAACGAATCAGGCCGTACGTCGGGGGCGGTGGCCGCGTAGAGGGGTGGCAGCGCGCCGACTTCGGCCGACTGGGCGAAGACCCGGTTGCCGGCCTCCATGAACCGCTCGGCACCCTTGCGCCCCTCCGCCTGCGGACCGGCGGTCTGGAGGTTGGTGGCGGCGTACCCGGGGTGGGCGGTGGTCGCGACGACCTCCGAACCGGCCGCCGCGAGCCGCCGCGCCAGCTCGTGCGTGAAGAGCAGGTTGGCGGTCTTGGACCGGGAGTACGCGGTCCAACGGCTGTACCGGCGCTCGCTGTTGAGGTCGTCGATGTCGATGTTGGCGAACACGTGCATGAAGCTGGAGAGCGTGACGATCCGGGCGCCGGGTGCGTCGAGCAGCGCCGGCAGCAGCAGCCCGGTGAGCGCGAAGTGCCCCAGGTGGTTGACCCCGAACTGCGTCTCGAACCCGTCCACCGTCGTGCCGTACGGCATCGCCATCACCCCGGCGTTGTTGACGAGCAGATCGAGCCGCTCGTACGGGAAGGTGGCCGCGAACTCCCGCACCGACGCGAGGTCCCCGAGATCCAGCCGCCCGAACTGGGCCTCGGCGCCCGGCACTTCGGCCACGATCCGGTCGGCGGCCGCACTCCCCCGCACCTCGCTCCGGCAGGCGAGCACGACCCGGGCACCCTTGCGGGCCAGCTCACGCGCGGTGACGTAGCCGAGCCCGCTGTTGGCCCCGGTGACGACGGCGACCCGGCCGTGCTGGTCGGGGATGGCCTTCTCGTTCCAGCCGGACATGGGCGGATCCCTCCGTCGACGCGTGCATCCCGGTGCACGAAGAGCGTACGAGAGCCGGACCGGCCCCGCTCCCCGCACACCGAGTGACGTGACCATCACAGGTTGGTCACTCCCCCTTCGCGCCCCCGGTCCCGGCAGTACGTTCCATGCCACACCAGACACAGGGGGACGAGATGACCCACCCGTACGCGATGCCACCCGTACCACCGGCTCCCCAGCCCGTCCGCCCCGCACCCCGATGGGCCCGCAAGCGCTACGTACTCCCCGCCCTCGCCCTGGCCTTCCTCATCGGCATCGGCGCGGGCGGCTCCGGCCAGGACAAGAAGACCGACACGACGGCCGACGCGAAGCCCGCGGCGGCCAAGCCCCAGCCGACGATGACCGTCACGGCGACGACGACGGAGACCGCCACTCCGGCACCCGCACCCACGGTCACCACGACCAAGACCGTCAAGGTCACGAAGACGGTCACCGCGGAGGCGGCGGCGGGCAGCGGCTCCGGGTCGGGGTCCGACGACACCAGCTCCGGCGGCGGCAGCACCTATTACACGAACTGCACCGCAGCCCGCGCGGCCGGCGTCACGCCCCTGCGCGTGGGCGACCCCGGCTACGACTCCCACCTCGACCGGGACGGGGATGGCGTCGCCTGCGAGTGACGGCGGAGGGCAGCAGGCAGCAGAGAGGGGCGGTACCCCCGCACAGGGTGCCGCCCCTCCCCTCGCAATCCGGAACCACCGCCGCGTCGGTGAGGGTCAGGATGACCGACAGCAGTTCCGGGGTTCTTGGATGCCGTACGACTGAATGCCGTACGGCCTACCGGTGATCGCTCCCCTGCGCCGCCGAAGCCGCCCGCCCCGCCTCGAGTCGGGCCACCGGGATCCGGAACGGGGAGCACGAGACGTAGTCCAGTCCCACCTCGTGGAAGAAGTGGACCGACTCGGGGTCGCCGCCGTGTTCGCCGCAGACGCCGAGCTTGAGGTCGGGGCGGGTCTCGCGGCCCGCCTTCGCCGCGAGCTTCACCAGGGAGCCGACGCCGTCGCGGTCGATCGTCTCGAAGGGGCTGACACCGAAGATGCCCTTCTCCAGGTAGGCCGTGAAGAACGACGCCTCTACGTCGTCCCGGCTGAAGCCCCACACCGTCTGCGTGAGGTCGTTCGTGCCGAACGAGAAGAACTCCGCCGCCTCGGCGATCTGGCCCGCTGTCAGGGCCGCGCGCGGGAGTTCGATCATGGTGCCGATCGACAGCTTCAGGGACGTGCCCGTTGCCGCCTCTACCTCGGCGATGACCTGGTCGGCCTCCTCGCGGACGATCTCCAGTTCCTGGACCGTGCCGACGAGCGGGATCATGATCTCCGCGCGCGGGTCACCCTTGGCCGCCTTGCGCTCGGCCGCCGCCTCGGCGATCGCCCGTACCTGCATGGTGAACAGGCCGGGGATCACGAGACCCAGGCGCACGCCCCGCAGGCCCAGCATCGGGTTCTGCTCGTGCAGGCGGTGGACCGCCTGGAGGAGTCGCAGGTCGTTCTCGTGGGACTCCTGGCGGGACTCCGCCAGCGCCACGCGGACCGACAACTCCGTGATGTCCGGCAGGAATTCGTGCAGCGGCGGGTCCAACAGGCGGACGGTCACCGGGAGTCCGTCCATCGCCTTGAACAGCTCGACGAAGTCGGCCTTCTGGAGCGGGAGAAGCGCCTTGAGGGACTCCTCGCGCTCGGTGTCCGTGTCGGCCAGGATCAGGCGTTCGACCAGTTCGCGGCGGTCGCCGAGGAACATGTGCTCCGTACGGCAGAGGCCGATGCCCTGTGCCCCGAAGCGGCGGGCGCGCAGCGCGTCCTCGGCGTTGTCGGCGTTGGCGCGCACCCTCAACCGGCGTACGCGGTCCGCGTATCCGATGATCCGGTGGACCGCCTCGACCAGCTCGTCGGCGTCGTCGGCGCCCGCGTGCATCCGGCCCTCGAAGTACTCCACGACGGGAGACGGGACCACCGGGACCTCGCCCAAGTAGACCTTGCCGCTCGATCCGTCGATCGAGATCACGTCGCCCTCCTCGACCACGTGACCGCCCGGCACCGTCATCCGGCGCCGCTTGGTGTCGACCTCCAGCTCCTCCGCGCCGCAGACACACGTCTTGCCCATGCCCCGCGCCACGACGGCCGCGTGCGACGTCTTGCCGCCGCGCGAGGTGAGAATGCCCTCCGCCGCGATCATGCCGTCGAGGTCGTCGGGGTTGGTCTCGCGGCGGACCAGGATCACCTTCTCGCCCGAACGCGACCACTTCACCGCCGTGTACGAGTCGAAGACCGCCTTGCCGACCGCCGCACCCGGCGAGGCGGCGATGCCCCGGCCGACCTGCTGGACCTTCGCCTCGTCGTCGAAGCGCGGGAACATCAGCTGCGCCAACTGCGCGCCGGTGACGCGCTGGAGGGCCTCCGCCTCGTCGATCAGCCCCTGGTCGACGAGTTGGGTCGCGATCCGGAAGGCCGCGCCCGCCGTCCGCTTCCCCACCCTCGTCTGGAGCATCCACAACTGCCCGCGCTCGATGGTGAACTCGATGTCGCAGAGATCCTTGTAGTGGTTCTCCAGGGTCTTCATGATCTGCATGAGCTGGTCGTACGACTTCTTGTCGATCTGCTCAAGTTCCGCGAGCGGGACCGTGTTTCGGATGCCGGCTACGACGTCCTCGCCCTGCGCGTTCTGCAAGTAGTCGCCGTAGACGCCCTGGTGGCCGCTGGCCGGGTCGCGGGTGAAGGCGACGCCCGTGCCCGAGTCGGGGCCGAGGTTGCCGAAGACCATCGAGCAGACGTTGACCGCCGTGCCGAGGTCGTGCGGGATGCGTTCCTGGCGGCGGTAGAGCTTCGCGCGGTCGGTGTTCCAGGAGTCGAAGACCGCGTGGATGGCGAGGTCCATCTGCTCGCGCGGGTCCTGCGGGAAGTCGCGGCCGGCCTCGGTCTTGACGATCCGCTTGAACCGGGTGACCAGCTTCTTCAGGTCGGCCGCGTCCAACTCGGTGTCCACGGTGACCTTCTTGACCTCCTTGGCCTTGTCGAGCGCCTCCTCGAAGAGGTCGCCGTCGACGCCGAGGACGGTCTTGCCGAACATCTGGATCAGGCGGCGGTACGAGTCCCACGCGAAGCGCTCGTCGCCGGCCTGCTTCGCCAGGCCCTGCACGGACTTGTCGGAGAGGCCGATGTTCAGGACGGTGTCCATCATGCCGGGCATGGAGAACTTCGCCCCGGAACGGACCGATACGAGGAGGGGGTTGTCGGCCTGCCCCAGCTTCTTCTCCATCGTCGACTCGAGCGCGTCGAGGTGTGCACTCACCTCGTCACGCAGTGCCGCCGGCTCCTCGCCACTGTCGAGGTAGGTCTTGCACGCCTCGGTCGTGATGGTGAAACCCGGCGGGACGGGAAGGCCCAGGTTGGTCATCTCGGCGAGGTTGGCACCCTTGCCGCCGAGGAGGTCCTTGAGGTCCTTGTTTCCCTCGGTGAAGTCGTAGACGAACTTCACTACGTGGGGTTCTTTGTTTTCCGACACGGGTCTCGACTCCTCGGGACGCGGGTGGCTGCCCTGACGGCCAGGAACATACCCAGATCGAAGGCGTCTGGGTACGTCCACTTGCATGTCATGCGTCTGTAACCGGCAGTCCGCCAGCGGATCGAAAGTCAAAGCTCGGCAAGCGAACAACGCCGGATGTTTTCACTTCTTGAACGCAACGCCGCCCAGGTGCGGGGTTTTGCGCTCATGCGAGCGGGTTGCGGCTCGCCTGTTTTCGATCGATGAACGATCAAGGGGTGGCACGGAGTGCCACCCCTTGGAGAAGTGCAGCCGCGCAAGATCCGCTCACCTGAGCGCCACCCCTATCAAAGGTGGCGAGAATCACGCTTCCACACCCGACCGGATTTCACCATCCGGACGAGTCTCCGGATGGAAATGTGAACGTCACATGCCCAGCGCGAGCAGCCGTTCCTCGACCCGCTCCGGCGCGTACAGGTGCTCCACGACCAGCGCCCCCGCCCCCACCAGCCCGGCCCGCTCACCGAGCCGCGAGGTCAGCACGTGCAGATGAGCGGTGGAGCGCGGCAGCGCCCGCTGGTACAGCAGCTCCCGTACGCCGGTGAGGAAGGAGGTGCCGGCCAGGTCTCCCGCGATCATCAGAACCCCGGGGTTGAGCAGCGTCACCACGGTCGCCAGGACGTCCCCGACCTGCCGTCCCGCCTCGCGGGCGAACGCGGCCGCTCCCGGGTGCCCCGACGCCAGCAGGTCCCGCACATCCGAGCCGGACGCCGCCGGCACCCCGGTCTCGGCCAGCCGTCGCGCCACGGCGCCACCGCTGGCGACGGCGGCGAGACAGCCGTAGGACCCGCAACGGCACAGCGCCTGCGCGCCCGCCGGGACGCGGATGTGGCCGATGTCGCCCGCGCCGCCGTCGATCCCCCGGAAGATGGAACCGCCGACGACGACTCCGGCGCCGATACCGGTCGACACCTTGACCAGGACGAAGGCCGAGCAGCCGGGGTGCCCTGTGCGCTGTTCGCCGTACGCCATGAGGTTGGCGTCGTTGTCGACCAGGACCGGCACTCGGGGGGCGCCGGTGTGTTCCGTGAAGGCGCGCGCCAGGCGGCCCCTTATGTCGTAGCCGTCCCAGCCGGGCATGATCGGCGGCTGGACGACGCGGCCGGTCTCGCTGTCGACGGGCCCGGGGACCGCGAGGCCGATGCCGCAGACCTCGGACGGCTGATGTCCGGCCTTCTCCAGGAGCTCGGCGAACCAGCGGCCGAGTTCGCCCAGTACGGCGTCCGGGCCGTCCTCGATGACGAGCGTGCCGCCGTGCTCGGCGAGGATCTCGCCGGTGAGAGAGAGGACGCACGCACGCGCGTGGCGGGTGTCCAGGTCCGCCGCGAGGACTACGGCATGGGCGTCGTCGAATTCGAGGGTGATCGAGGGTCTGCCACCCAGCGGGGAGTCCACCGGACCGCCCGCGCCCTCGCGCAGCCAGCCCGCCCGGAAGAGCCGGTCGAGGCGCTGGCCGACGGTCGCGCGTGAGAGTCCGGTCACCTGTTGGAGGGCGCCGCGGGTCGTGGCGCGCCCGGTGCGTACCAGTTCGAGCAGATCGCCGGCGCTCGCCTGACCTCGTCCAGTCATGCGCACCCCCTTGTGTTTCTCAACCCTGCATTACATATTGAGTTTTGCGTGTTAAATAGACGTAACCCTACGGTAGCCATGACCGAACCGGTCGGCACGATGTGTTTCGTGGAGTCCCGAGTGGATCGCACTGCCCAGCTCACAGCCCTCCCCGTGGAACGCACCTTCGTATACGATCCGCCACCCTTGTCAGGTTCGCTGCACCTCAGGGCGGCTGCCGTACTGGAAGGGAACTGGACGGGTGCCTCAACCGTCCCCTCCCGCGGTCTGTATCCGCACCAGTGGTCGTGGGACTCCGCGTTCATCGCGATCGGTCTACGGCACCTCTCGCCCCTGCGGGCGCAGACGGAGCTGGAGACGCTGCTCGCCGCCCAGTGGGGCGACGGCCGTATCCCGCACATCGTCTTCAACCCCTCCGTGCCGCTCGACGCGTACTTCCCGAGCCCCGACTTCTGGCGCTCCTCGACCGCGGGGCGCGCCGCGGGCGCCCCGCGCACCGTACAGACCTCGGGCATCGTGCAACCACCGGTCCACGCGCTGGCCGCGTGGCTGGTCCACTGCGCCGACCCGGGCCTCTCCCGCGCGCGTGGCTTCCTCGCCGGTGTCTACCCCCGGCTGGCCGCCTGGCACCGCTATCTGCTGCACCGGCGGGACTTGGGCGGGGGCGGGCTCGCGTCCGTCGTACATCCCTGGGAACAGGGTATGGACAACAGCCCTTGCTGGGACGCCCCGTTGAGCCGCATCACGCCCGCCCCGGCCCGGTCCTTCCGCCGCGCCGACCTCGACCACGGGGCGGCCGAGGACCGGCCTACGGATCTGGACTACGGCCGTTACGTGCGGCTCGCGACGGACTACCGGGACGGCGAATACGCGGACGGGGCAAGCGAGTTCGCGGTGGAGGACCCGTCCTTCAACGCCCTGCTCATCGCCTCCGAGCACGCACTGGCCCGTATCGCCCGGGAGTTGGGCGCGACCGGCACCGCCCGGCACGCACGCGCGGAGCGCCTCACCGGGGTACTGATCGAGCGGCTGTGGGACCCGGCGGAGGGCATGTTCTTCTGCCGCGACGTACGCGGCGAGGGACTGATCCCCGAGCGCAGCGTCTCCGGCCTGATCCCGCTCCTCCTCCCCGACCTGCCCCGGGACATCACCAGCGCCCTCGTCCGTACGGCGTCCGGCCCGCACTTCGGGCTCGGCGACACGACTCAACTCCCGCCCAGTTACGACCTGTTGGGCGAGGCGTTCGACCCGCACCGGTACTGGCGCGGGCCGGCCTGGTTCAACACGAGCTGGCTGCTGGAGCGCGGACTGCGGCTGCACGGCGAGCGGACGCGGGCGGACGCGCTGCGCACGGCGGTCCTGGATACCGCCGACTCCACCGACTTCGCCGAGTACGTCGACCCGTACGACGGCGAGGCGTGCGGCGCGACCGGCTTCAGCTGGACCGCCGCGCTGACCCTCGATCTGCTCCACGAGCGCCCCGGGCACGGCGTGTCCGGCACGCTCCTCGGCACGTTCGACATGAGTGACAGCAAGTGACCGACAGAGAAGCCACGTTCGTCACGGACGTCCGCGTCACCGACGTCCGTGACACAGCAGTCAAGGGCGCCAAGAGAATCAAGGGAGGGGACCGGGGATGACGGACCGGCATCATCTGCTCGTGCACGGCGGGACGTTCGCAGCCGTGGGCGACGGCGGGGACATCAGCGGCGTACGGGGCGGCAGTTCCCCGGACGGGTTATTCGTACGGGACGCCCGGCACCTGAGCCGTTGGCAGTTGACGGTCGACGGCGCGGTGCCGGAGGCGCTGACGCCGGTGGCCGACGGGGACATGGCGCGCTGTGTCCTCGTCCCGCGCGGCGGCCGCCAGGAGCCGCCCGCGCACACGCTCTTCCGTGAACAGGCCGTGGGCGACGGCGCGTTCGTCGAATCGCTGAAGGTGACCAGCAACCGGCCGGTGCCGACGACGGTCCGGCTCGCGGTCACGGCGGACGCCGACTTCACGGACCAGTTCGAACTCCGCTCCGACTACCGCACCTACGCGAAGATCGGCGCCACCCGCTCCCGCCAAGTCCTGGAGGACGGCGTGGAGTTCGCCTACCAGCGCGGCGAATGGCGGTCCTGTACGACGGTCACGGCCGAGCCCGCTCCGGACGGCGTCGAGGAGACCGGCACCGGCGCCCGCCGCATGGTGTGGACCCTGGACCTCGAACCGCACGGCACCGCCGAGTTGGCGCTCCGCGTGATGGCCCGCCCGCACGGCGACAAGCGCGCCCTGCGGGTACCGCGCTCACCGTCCGCCCTGAACGACCAGCTCATCGCCCTGGAGGGCGAGTACGTCCAGGGCGTCTCCTTCCCCACCGGCTGGCCGGAGTTGGCGGCCGCCTGCGCCCGGGGCCTGTCGGACCTGGCCTCGCTCCAGGTCCCGGCGACGGGCCCCGACGGCGAGGAACTGCGCGTACCGGCGGCGGGAGCCCCCTGGTTCCTGACCCTGCTGGGCCGGGACGCGCTCCTGACGTCCCTCTTCGCCCTCCCGTACCGCCCCCAACTCGCCGCCGCCACACTCCCGGCACTCGCCGCGACGCAGGCGACGGACGTGGGCCCGGAGTCGGTGTCCCAGCCCGGCAAGATCGTGCACGAGGTCCGGCACGGCGAGTTGGCGCACTTCGGGCAGGTGCCGTACGGGCGTTACTACGGCTCGGTCGACGCGACCCCGCTGTTCCTGGTGCTGCTCGGCGCGTACGTGGAGCAGACCGGCGACACGGCCCTGGCCCGCCGCCTGGAGCCCAACGCCCGTGCCGCGATCGGGTGGATGCTCGACCACGGCGGCCTGACCTCACGCGGCTACCTGGTCTACCGCGCCGACCAGGGCGGCCTGGCCAACCAGAACTGGAAGGACTCCCCCGGCGCGATCTGCGGCGCCGACGGCAATCGCGCGAGCGGCCCGGTGATGGCGGCTGGGGCGCAGGGTTACGCGTACGACGCGCTGCGCCGCACGGCTCAACTCGCCCGCACGGTATGGGAGGACGAGACCTACGCGGCCCTCCTGGAACAGGCGGCGTCCGACCTGAGGGACCGTTTCCAGCGGGACTTCTGGATGCGGGAGCACTCCTTCCCGGCGCTGGCGCTGGACGGCGAGGGCCGGCAGGTCGACGCGCTGGCGTCGGACGCGGGCCATCTGCTCTGGTCCGGGCTGCTGGACAAGGAGTACGGCGAACTGGTCGGCCGCAGGCTGCTGGCACCGGACTTCTTCTCGGGCTGGGGCGTCCGCACGCTGGCCTCGGGCCAGGCGGCGTACCACCCTCTCTCGTACCACCGGGGTTCGGTCTGGCCCCACGACAACGCGCTGATCACGCTGGGCCTGGCCCGCTACGGCCTGCACGACGAGGCCCGCACGGTCGCGCACGGGCTGGTCGACGCGGCGACGGCGACCGGCCACCGCCTCCCGGAGGTCCTCGCGGGCTACGGCCGTGAGACCCACCCGGAGCCGGTTCCGTACCCGCACGCGTGCGTGCGGGAGTCCCGCTCGGCGGCGGCTCCGTTGGCGCTGCTCACGGCGGTCGGGGGCGCGTGACACAACAGTGATAAGGCGTTTGCCGGGTGTTTGCCCAGTTCCGTGAACACCGGCACGAGGCAACTCGTACGGAAGAGCGGCGGTCCTGCCTCCCCAGTTCGGACCGCCACTCCACTCCGATCACGGGCCTCGCACGGAAGGACCTTCGGGTTGCCTCAGCACACGAGCACGCGCCAGACACCGAATACGGCCGGGGCAGCCGATGGCGAGGTACTGCCGCCGGACACGAACGACGAACCGACCCCGACGCCGGGCGGCGCGATACCAACGCCGGAGACCGCACCGGAGGCCTCCGACATCGCCGCGGCCACTGGACCCAAGTCCGAGGCGGACGCGGGGAGTTCCGAGATCGCCGAGGGTGAGGCCGGGATCTCCGAGGGCACGGAGACGAAGGCCGACCTTTCGGCGAACGCGGGGAACGAGGCCGAGGCCGGCACGTCTCCCGCCGCCGAGACCGAGCAAGCCGAGACCCCCGCGCCCGAACTCACCGTAGAAGCACCCCCCGAGGCCACGGCGGAAGCCGCGCCCGACACCGCGTCCAGCACCGTGAAGTCCCCATCCCCATCCCCGGCAACCGAGGACGCCGACGCCACCGCCCCCGAAGCCGCAGACACCGAAGCACCCGACTCCGAGGCCGCCGAGAAGGCCACCGCGACCACGTCGGACACGGAAGCCGAACCCGACGCCTCAGCCACCGACACGGACGCGGACTAGGCTGGGCATGAAGTTCGGAAGCTGGGCGATGATGTCGCGCGCGCCGGGGAAGGCGGGGACGAGGTCGCGGTCGCCGAAGATATAGAGGGCGGGCCGGCGGCGCGGAAGGC
>NZ_JBLTJC010000249.1:0-15972 GCF_048158785.1 Streptomyces colwelliae
GTGCGGGACGGGGAGTTGCCCGCCAAGGCCGTGACGGGGGAGCACCTCGACATCACGGCCACCGTCTTCCGCGAGGGCCACGGCGCCGTCGCCGCGGACGTCGTCCTGCACGACCCCGCGGGGCGGCAGCCGCAGCGCACCCTGGCCGACGGCACCGCCGGTGCCCGCCTGCATCCGTACGCCGACCTCCAGCCCGCCGGCACCCGCTCCGCCGACCTGAAGAAGTTCGGTCACCGCAGCCCGGGGAGTGCGGGATGAGCGCGCGGCAACGGCACATCGCCCACTTCCACCTGCATGCCGAGCTGACGGAGGCCCGGTACGGCGATGTGGTCGAGCTGGTGTCCGGAATCACGCCTCACGTCCAGGCCGTCCCGCCCAACGCCCTTCAGGTGGACCTGACTTCGGCGCTCCGGTACTTCGACATGTCCGCCTACGACGCGGTCCAGACGGTGAAGATGAGACTGAAGGCCCACTACGGCATCGACAGCAGCGCCGGCCTCGCGGGCAACCGCATGCTGGCGGCGATGGCGGCCGACGCGTCCGCCCCGGGGGACACCACCTGTGTGCCCACGGGGGAAGCGGCCGACTGGCTGTACCCCCGGCCGGTCACCGCACTGCCCGGCATCGGCCGCGCCACGGCGGACACGCTTCACCGCTACGGCCTGCACACCATCGGCCAGCTCACCGACCTGCCTCCGGCGACCCTGCAACGGCTCCTCGGGGCAGGCCAGGCACGGCTGTTGACCGAGCGGGCCCGCGGCCACGACCCCCGCCCGATCGTGCCCGCGGAACCGGCGGCGCATCTGGCCGCCGACCTGGCCCTGAGCCGGGACTGCCTGGACCCGGCCCAACACCACCGGGCCGTCCTGGGACTTGCCGACCGGATCGGCCAACGCCTGCGTGGAGAAAGGGAGTTCGCGGGCCGACTCACCCTCACGGTCCGGTACGCCGACCGCACTTCCAGCACGCGCACCCGTACCCTGCCGGAACCCACCGACCACTCACCCGCCCTCGCGGCCACCGCCCTGGGCCTGTTGGCCTCCCTCGGACTGCAACGCGCCCGCGTCCGTGCCTTCGTGCTCCGCGCCGACGACCTGCGGCCGGCCGGCAGTGCCTACCGTCAGCTCTCCATGGACCCGGCGGACGCCCGCGCCCGCGCGGTCGAAGCAGCCGCGGACCGCGCCCGCCGCCGCTTCGGGCAGGAGGCCGTACGCCCGGCCGCGCTGGCCGACTGACCTCTGCCGGCCACAACTGTCCATGCGCTCAGGGGCGTTGGCGGAGGTCCTGGTTCTTCCGTACCCGCCAGGCGCGCAGCAGCAGGAAGAGCCCGATCAGCGCGACCACCACGCCCAGCACCGCGTACTGGCCGTGGCCGGACATGGCCGAGCCGTTCATCGCGCCGACGCCCTGCGCGATCCAGACCGCGCCGAGCACGACGAGGATGATCCCGCCGACACCACGGACCAACATGGTCACTCCATTCCCCGCACCGGTACGTCCGCGGCGGAACCCGCCCGCGTCCACCGCTCAGCTTCGCCCCGTTCGGTGCGACTGGGGCGGTCGAAAACCTTACGGAACGGGAACGTCGTGCGGTTGTTGTCCGCATGCGACCAAGGCCCCTTGTCCGTACGTCAGTTGGCCCACGGCGCGACGATGCGCGTGCCGTCCGCCAGCTCCGCCTCCAGGCCGATGGTCGTGGTGACCCACGTGATCACGGTCCGGTCGGTGGGGTTCTCGGCGCCGAAGGTCGCCCCCGGGTTGATGATCAGGGTGTCACCCGCGCCGACCCGCTCGGTACGGCCGTCGAGCGTGATCACCAGCTCGCCTTCGAGGATGTGCAGGATCTCCTCGTGGTTGACGGTGTGCAGGGGCGCTTTGGTGCCGGCGGGGATCTCGCCCCGCCATGCGCACAACTCCTTGCTGCCGGTGCCGGGATGGGCGTACGAGACGAAGCGGGCGCCGTGGATCTCGTGGACGACGGCGTCGGACGGGTGGACGACGGGCATGGGTTCCTCCAGGAATAGGTAGTCAAGCTGCTTGACCATGTGCTCAACATGGTCAAGCAGCTTGACCAAATCGTCAAGGGTGTTTCAATGCCGTCGTGGAGAACTCCGAGGCCATCGCCCTGACCGCCGCTCTGCTCGCCGCCGCGGGCGACCTGACGAAGCGCATCAATGACGGAGTCGTCGCCCGTGGATTCGAGGGGCGTCCGGCGTACGGCTTCGCCTTTGCGCGGCTCGCGCCGGACGGTGCGACGGCCACCGATCTCGCCGCCCACCTCGGAATCACCAAGCAGGCCGCCAGTCAGCTCGTCGACGAACTCGTCCGCAAGGGGTACGCCGAACGGCGCCCGCACCCCGGCGACGCCCGTGCCCGGCTGGTCGTGCTCACCGAGCTGGGGTGGGCCTGCACCCGGGCGGCGGAAGAAGCGGCTCTGGAGGCCGTGCAGCCGTGGGTCGAACTGCTGGGTGAGAGTGAAGTGCGCGTGTTGTGTGACCGTTTGCGGCGTATTGCGCCCTACGGTCCCCTCAGGCCCACCTGGTGACTGGTTATCACTGGAAGTTTTTACCGACGCGTAACTTCACACTTCACCTACTCACTCGTAACTTGACGAGTGAACAGCATTCTTGTGATCCGGATCACAGGGCGTAAGGCCGTCGCAACTCCCTTGAGCCGCAAGGAGATCACACGATGCTGCCCTGGAAACGAGTGCTCAGACCCCTGACCGCACTGCTCCTGACCGCCGCGATCGCCACCCTCCCCGTCACCGCCGCCCACGCGTCGACCGCCCCGAGCACCGGCTGGAACGACTACAGCTGCAAGCCCTCCGCCGCACATCCCCGCCCCGTCGTCCTCGTGCACGGCACCTTCGCCAACAGCACCGACAACTGGCTGACCCTCGCGCCGTACCTGGAAGCCCGCGACTACTGCGTCTTCTCCCTCGACTACGGCCAGCTCCCCGGCGTGCCCCTCGTATACGGCCTCGGCCCCATCGACGAGTCGGCGGCCCAACTCCAGGTCTACGTCGACAAGGTGCTCGCCGCGACCGGCGCCGCCAAGGTCGACCTGGTCGGGCACTCGCAGGGCGGCATGATGCCCCGCTACTACCTGAAGTTCCTCGGCGGCGCCGCCAAGGTGAACACCTTCGTCGGCATCGCGCCCGACAACCACGGCACCACCCTGGACGGCCTCACCAAACTCCTGCCGTACTTCCCGGGCGCCGAGGACGTGATCTCGGCGGCGGCTCCCGGCCTCGCCGACCAGATCGCCGGCTCGGCCTTCCTCACCAAGCTGAACGCGGGCGGCGACACCGTCCCCGGCGTCCACTACACGGTCATCGCCACCAGATACGACGAGGTGGTCACGCCGTACAGCAGCCAGTTCCTGAGCGGGTCCGACGTGCACAACGTGCTGATCCAGAACCTGTGTTCACTCGATCTCTCCGAGCACGCCCTGCTCGGGCTCACCGACCGGATCGCCTTCCACGAGGTCGCCAACGCCCTCGACCCCGCGCACGCCACCACCACCAACTGCCTGTCGGCGCTCAGTTGACCGTAGGCACACCGCGGGGCCTGTCCGACCTGAGCCGCCGGACAGGCCCCGCCCCCTGCACGGGCCGTACTAACGGCCGTGCCGTCCACCGCCGTTGGTCGCGCGACGGCGGACCGAGGCGAACAGGGCCGCGGCGCCGAGCGCCAGGGAGGCCGCGCCGCCCACGACGAGATACGGCGAGCTGTCGTTGGCGCCGGTCTCGGCCAGGTGCTGTGAACTCCCGGCCGCCTGAGGTTCGTTGGCCGCGTCGGAGGCTTGGTCCGTCGCGGCGACCGGCTCCGCCGAGGTGCTCGCGTCCGCGTCCCCGTGGCCCTGGTGCTCGACCGTCGACTTGTCGGTGCCAGCCGCGATCTGCTGGTCGGAAGGGGTGGAGGCGGTGGGCGCCGGAGTCGTGGGAGCGGCCGGGGTGGGCGTCGAACTGCCCGCCGTACCACCGCCGTTGGCGCCCGTGCCGCTTCCGCTTCCACCGCCGCCGAAGCTGACGTCCGAGCAGGAGTAGAACGCCTCCGGGCTGTCCGAGCGCTGCCAGATCGCGTACAGGAGCTGCTTGCCGGAGCGCTGCGGGAGGGTGCCGGAGAAGGTGTAGAAGCCGCCCGTGGCGACCGGGTCGGTGGAGGTCGCGACCGGGTGGTCCAGGTCCAGGTCCGCCCAGGCGAGCGGCTGGGCGGGGTCGTAGCCGGACTTGGTGATGTAGACCTTGAAGGTGCCCTTGTGCGGTGCGGTCACGCGGTACTTGAAGGTGTACGAGCCGCTGCTCACGCTTGTCGCCGGCCAGTCGGCGCGGGCCAGGTCGAGGCCCTTGAACTCCTCGCTGTTCGCGCTGCACAGCCTGCCGTCCGGGATCAGCGTCTGGTGCTGCCCGTTCGCGTCACCGATCCGGATGCCGTTCCAGTCGTAGAGAGCCTGCGTGCCACCGGCCGTGACCGCCGCCCTGCACGCGTCCGACCGGGGATTCTCCGGACCCTCCGCGTAGCACTGCGCGACCCGGCTGACCGGGTCGCCCATCGAACCGTGCGCCGCCGCGGGCGTCGCGGCGAGCGCGGTCAGGGCGAGCGGGGTCATCCCGAGGACGGCGACAGCGGCGGCCTTGCGGCGTGCGGGCATGGGGGAACTCCAACTCCTCGGACGGTGCTCGGCGCGGGGGACGGATCCTGTGGGGGTGATCAGAAGCTAGCCGCTGGACACCGCGAAATCGCCTGCTGGAGAGGGGAGAGGGAGATCCTTATGGTGGTGTTAAGGCAGGGCTAACTGAGGGCTCAGGGAGGGACGGTTCCGTGAGCGCGGAGAGGTGTTGCGGATGAGTGGAGCGGAAGAGGTTCGCGCGGCCGTCGTCGCCGATGTGCCCGCCGTGAAGGCCGTGACCGACATGGCGTACCACCACTACATCGCACGCATCGGTGTGGTGCCGCAGCCCATGGAGGCGGACCACATGGCGAATGTGGCCGCCGGGCGGGTGTTCGTGACCGGGGATCCCGTGACCGGTCTCGTGGTGATCGAGGAGCGCGACGATCACCTGTTCCTCGACAGCATCGCCGTCCGCCCCGAGGCGCACGGCAGGGGCGTCGGGCGGCTGCTCCTGCACTTCGTGGACTCACGCGCGCGTGAGCTGGGGTTGCCGGAGATCAGGCTCTACACGAACGCGCTGATGTGGGAGAACCAGCAGATCTACCCGAGGTTCGGGTACGAGGTCGTGGAGCGGCGCACGGACGGGCCGTACGACCGCATCCACTACCGGAAGCGGCTGGGCTGACCGGGGCAGGCAGGTGGCAGGCCGGGGTCAGCCGTCCGGCCACCATGTGCGGGCGATGTCCTTTCGGACCTCGGGGCGCTCGACAGGGCGCTCGTCGGCCTCGTCCCGTACCCGACGGGCGTCCGACTTCTTCAGGGGCTTCTGCACGGTCACGCGGCGCATGGCTGCCTCCTTGTGTCCACCCGGGGTTCGTGTTCTCACGGGGTAGACCGTTCCCGGGAGGGTGACTCATCGGCGGGGATCTGTCTGTGGCCGCTGTCACGATGGGACTGTCAGTGGTGGGTGTCACGCTTGGCGCATGAGTGAACCTGTAGCGAACTTCGACTGGGACGCGGAGGCCGCCGCCTTCGACGAAGAGCCTGATCACGGCCTGCGCGACCCGGAGATCCGCCGGGCCTGGGCCGACCGGCTGCGCTCCTGGCTGCCCGCCGGCGCCGCCGACATCCTCGACCTTGGCTGCGGCACCGGCACCCTGTCGCTCCTCGCGGCCGAGCAGGGGCACCACGTCACCGGCGTCGACCTCTCCCCGGCGATGATCGACCTCGCCCGCGCGAAGCTGGCCGGCCGTGACGCGGCGTTCCTCCTCGGTGACGCGGCCGCGCCCCCGGTGGGCGAGCAGCGCTTCGACGTCGTCCTCGCACGGCATGTGCTGTGGGCGCTGCCCGACCCCGCCCGGGTCCTGCGGCACTGGCGCGGGCTGCTGAGGCCCGGCGGGCGGCTCGTGCTGGTCGAGGGCGTGTGGGGCACGGTCAGCCCGGTCGGCATACCCGCCGACCGCCTCACCGAGCTCCTGGCACCCCTGGTGTCCGACGCCGGGCACGTGCGCGTGGAGCGGCTGTCCGAGGACCCGCTGCTGTGGGGCGGGGCCGTGGACGACGAGCGGTACGCGGTGGTGGCGGTGCCGTAGCCCGGCCCGCCCTGCCGTCACACCGGCAGGGCGCCGGGCGTCACGCCAACAGCTCGTCGAACCCGCCCTCACGGGCCAGCCTCTCCAGCTCGTCGAGCGCTGCCACGGCCGCCGCCGCGGCAGCGGGGTCCGACTCCGTCAGCCCGCTCTCCTCGAACTCGTCCTCGTCCAGGCGCCGTACGTCCGTCCCGTCGGCGGAGATCCACAGGTCCAGATCGAGGTCCTCCACGACGAGTTCGGTGCCGGAGAGCGTGGCGGGGCGGGTGACGTCGCAGTACCAGCCCTTCAACTCACCGGTGCCGTCCCGGACTTCCTTCACGGCGAACCAGCGGTCCCGCCAGTAGTACTCGGTGAACACGTCACCGCGCTCGAAGCGCACGAAGCCGAAGTCGCGGACGCCGTCACCGGCCCACGGGGCGCGGACGGCGAGGCGGGTGCCGTCGTCGAAGAGCAGGTCCGCCGCGTAACGGATCTTCGTGCGGCCCGCCTTGACGAGGACGACGTCCAACCGGCGTGCGGGATCAGGTGAGTTCGCGGACATGGCGCACCTCCGTGGCGCAGGTTTCGTAGCCGAACCACTTGTTGATCGCGAGCATCGGACCGTTGCCGGTGTCGTTGCCCGTGAACGCCTCCATGTAGCCGGCGGCGCGGGCGCGGTGCAGGGAGTCGTTCTTGGCGAGCTTGGCGAGGCCCCGGCCGCGATGGGCGCGGGCGGTGCCGGTCATCACCGTGCCGTAGCGCGTGCCGCCGTCCGTGCGGGCGGCGCTGAAGGCCGCCGGGTGTCCGTCGACGACCGCCACGGACGTCAACTCGGGGCTGAACAAGGGGTGTTGCCAGGTCTCGTCCAGCCAGGCCTCGTAGTCCGTGAACTCGGTGTCGATGTCGCTGGGTTCGTCCAGCGTCGCCTCCGAGTCCAGGGCGAACAGGGGGCGCGGATCGTCGGCGAAGTCCGAACCCGGGCGGATCTCCACGCCGGGCGGCGGGTCCTGGAGCGGGGGCAGGGTGCCGTGCGCCAGGTCCAGCCGGAGGAAGTGCGCGGAGCGGCTCGCCGTATAGCCGAAGCGCTCGGCGAAGGCGCGGTTGGCCGGCTCGTCCAGGACCCAGGCGTAGAGCCTGGTCGCGCCCTGGGCGGCCAGATGCTCCTCGGCGGTGCGGACCAGGAGCGAGCCCGCGCCCCGGTTCTTCCGCTCGGGGTGCACGTACACGTTGACGAAGCCCTGGCCCGGCTCCGGGCTCTCGTAGGCGATGCCCACCTGGGCCGTGCCGATGATCTCGCCGTCCTCCTCCGCGACCAGCCTGCGCAGCCGGGCCTCCGGATGGGCACGGGTGATGTCGTGGGCGACGGACTCCGGGGTGAACAGCATGAAGGGGAGAGCCAGACGGCGGACCTCGACGAAACCGTCCAGGTCGGCCCGGACATCGGGGCGCAGGTCGCGTGCGATCACGGTCATGGAGTCGCACGCTACGGCGGAGCCGCGCCGGAATGCCTCCCATTTTCCGGCGGGTGTCCTCCCCGGAACTGCGGTGGGCGCGTTCTTCGGTGGGCGCGTTCCGCGGTGGGTGCGGGACAATCGGGCCGTGACCTTGAAGATCCACATCGACGACAGTGCGGCGCCGTACGAGCAGATCCGCGCCCAGATCTCGCAGCAGGCCCGGTCCGGAGCGCTGCCGGTCGGCTACAAGCTGCCCACCGTACGAGGACTGGCCGAGTCGCTCGGTCTCGCCGCCAACACCGTCGCCAAGGCGTACCGGGCCCTGGAGACGGACGGCGTGATCGAGACACGCGGGCGCAACGGGACGTTCGTCGCGGCTGCGGGCTCGGCGGCGGAGCGTGAGGCGTCGTTGGCCGCGCAGGCCTATGCGGAGAAGGTCCGGCGGCTGGGGCTCGCGGAGGGGGACGCGGTGGCGGCCGTGCGGGACGCCCTGCGGGCGGCTTACGGGGAGGGGTGAGGTGAGTTCGGCACCGCCGTGATGCGCCGTTGCGGCGGAGACGAATGTCGGCCGGATGGAGAGGCGTAGTGCGGCCGTGTGGTCGCAAGAGCGGCGCGGCCGACGTGGCTACCGGCGTGGCGGAGCCGGTGTCGTCACAAGTACAACCCCGCGTCCGCGCCCTCCCGTTGGTCCGGTACCGAGGTCGGCTGCGTGCCCCGGCGCAGGGCGTACAGCTCCGCCAGGGTCGCGCCCTCGCGGCCCACGCCCTCCTCCGTGCCGAGCCAGTTCACCGACTCCTTGCGGGTGAGGGGGCCGACCTCGATGCGGGCGAGGCAGCGGCCGGGACGGACCACGGCGGGGTGGAGGCGCTCCAGGTCCTCGTTCGTGGTGACGCCCACCAGGACGTTGCGGCCCTGGCCGAGGAGGCCGTCCGTGAGGTTGAGGAGCCGGGACAGGGCCTGGCCGGCCGTGTGCTTCGCCTCGCCGCGGATCAGCTCGTCGCAGTCCTCCAGCAGGAGGAGCCGCCAACGCCCCTTGCCCGTCGTGTCGTCCTCGCCGATCGCGATGTCCATCAGATAGCCGACGTCGCTGAACAGCCGCTCCGGGTCCAGCACACAGTCCACCTGACACCAGTCCCGCCAGGACCGGGCCAGCGTGCGCAGCGCCGAGGTCTTGCCGGTGCCCGGCGGGCCGTGCAGCAACAGCAGCCGGCCCGCGATGTCCTCCGGGGTCGTCTTCATCAGGGTGTCCATCGCATCGGCCACCGGACGCGTGTAGTTGGCGCGCACCTCGTCCCACGTGCCCGCCGAGATCTGCCGGGTCGTCCGGTGCGGGCCGCGCCTGGGGGAGACGTACCAGAACCCCATCGTCACGTTCTCCGGCTGCGGTTCGGGCTCGTCCGCCGCGCCGTCGGTCGCCTGGTCGAGGACCTTCTCGGCGAGTTCCTCACTGGTCGCCGTGACCGTGACGTCGGCGCCCCGGTTCCAGCGGGAGATCAGCAGGGTCCAGCCGTCGCCCTCGGCGAGCGTCGCGCTGCGGTCGTCGTCGCGGGCGGCGCGCAGCACCCGGGCGCCCGGCGGGAGCAGGGTCGCCCCGGACCGGACGCGGTCGATGTTCGCCGCGTGCGAGTACGGCTGCTCGCCCGTCGCGAACCGGCCGAGGAACAGCGCGTCGACGACATCGGACGGGGAGTCGGAGTCGTCGACGTTGAGCCGGATCGGCAGAGCGTCGTGTGGGTTAGCGGACATGGGGCCATGATCCGGCACAGGGACGCCGTGTGCACCCGCTTTCCGCAGTGCGCCCCCCGGTGTCGCCTCCGTCCGGTGCATCCGATGTGTCCGGACTGTGTCCGCCGTCTCCCGGCTGTGTCCGCCGTGTATCCCCTCCGCCCTGTTACAAGGCTGTGCACGCGGAGGCCTGCCCCACCTCCCCGCACCGACGTTACTGTTGCCCTTGATGGGACGTCATGGGTGGAATTCGGGGGCACTGCGGTGGCGGCTCACCGCGCTGCTCGGCGTGGCAGTGGCCGCACTGGCGCTGATCGTGACCCTGATCAACACGCTTCCCGGCGGCGGAAGCACCACGGGCACCTCGCGCGACGGCGACAAGGTGCACGGCACCCCGGCGAGCCCGCCCGACGAGGACCGGCCCGAGGTCGGCTGGGGCTTCACCCACACCCAGTACAGCGCCGACGAGGGCAGCGACGCCGCGACCGAGCGCGTCGAGGGACTGCTGGCGAAGTCCCGACTCCCGCAGGACCAGGCCATCATGGGCTGGGGCGCCGACAACCCCGAGCCGGTGAAGGGGCGTTACGACTTCGGCGCCCTGGACCGCCGTATCGACTTCATGCGCAAGTCGGGCGGCACCCCGGTCATCACGCTGTGCTGCTCCCCGGACTGGATGAAGGGCGGCAAGCCCGGTGTCGACAACACCGACTGGAGCCAGGCCTCGTTGGAGACGGCGCCGAAGCCGGACCACTACGCGGACTACGCGGCGCTCGCGGCGACCGTCGCCAAGCGGTACCCGGACGTCACGCACTTCATCGTGTGGAACGAGTTCAAGGGCTTCTGGAACAACGCCGAACAGCGTTGGGACTACGAGGGTTACACCCAGCTCTACAACCTGGTCTACAAGGCGCTGAAGAAGGTCAACCCGAAGATCATGGTCGGCGGGCCCTATCTGGTGATGGACAGCGTGGACCCGCGCGACGCGAACGCCTCCAGCACCTTCAAGGGCAGTTGGGGCGCGATGGACCAGCGGATCATCGACGCCTTCGACTACTGGAACAAGAACAAGGCCGGCGCGGACTTCGTGGTCGTCGACGGCTCCAGCTACACCAACGACGACGACCTGCTGCCCAACGAGTTCGGGGCCACCGACAAACTCACCGCCGTGAGCAAGTGGGTTCGGGAGCAGACGCACGACCTGCCGCTGTGGTGGGCCGAGTACTACGTCGAGCCCGCCGACGGCAACGACGACCGCACGGGCTGGTCCGAGACCCACCGCGTCGCCGTCCAGGCCACCGGCATGATCGCCATGACCAAGGGCGGCGCCACCTCCGGCTTCTACTGGAACCCGGAGGACGAGAAGGGCACGGACTGCGCGGGCTGCCTGTGGACGCCGACCGACAGCTCCGGCGGCGGGAAGCAACTCCCCATGTACGACCTGGTCTCCCGGTTCGACGCGGCCTTCGGTCCCGGCACCACGTACGAGACCGTGTCGGTCGCCGCCGACGACGTGCCCAACGTGCGGGTCCTCGCCACCGACAGGACGGTCCTGGTCGTGAACACCCTGGACCGGCAGATCAGCGCGAAGGTCGACGGGAAGCAGTTCGACATGGCGGCCTATGAGGTGAAGTGGCTTACGCGATAAGCCACTTCAGCTCGTAAGACAGCTACTTCATCGTCAGGAACCGCTGGACCAGCGAGGCCAGCAGCACCGCCAGCAGAGGCAGCGAGAACCAGAAACTGCTCTGTAGCCACCGCAGTTGGCGCACGCTCGGCCGCACCGCGACCCGGACGACCTCGCGGGCCGTCAGCATCAGGATCAGGGCGAGCGCGGCGAGCGCGCCGACCACCGACCACGGCGTCCAGGTGATCTGCGGTCCGATCGGCCCGGGATCGGGCTCGGGGACCGCGCCGGCCGGCTGCTCGCGCAGGGAGTACATGGTCACGTCGGCGTTGACGAGGACCTTCCTCAACTCCTGCCGGTTGTCCAGGTTCTGGATGAGCCGGGACTCCCAGGTCGCCGAGTAGCCCGCGTCCAGCTGGAGCGAGACGACCTGGCTCTTGTTGAGCATCAGATACGAGTTCGGGCCCGCGTCCTTGAGCGCCTTGACCAGACCGGACACCAGCACCGGGTCGGAAGGGGCCAGCGTCGGGATGTAGTTGACCCGCTCCATGTCCTTCGCGCCCCACGGCATCGCCGGCGTCACGTCGTTGACCGTGTCCTCGGTCAGCCACAGCAGCCGTACCGTCGGCTTGTCGTGGGCGTACACGTAGTTCATGGCGGCGACCTCGCCGGGCCGCACCCGCTCGAAGCCCTCGTTGCCCCAACGGGCCACCAGGAAGCCGCTCATGAGCAGCAGCCCGGCGAGCAGGGCGGCCAGCGGGGCGAGACTCATCCGGTCCTTCTCGCGCTCCTTGGCGGTGACGCCGGTGCGCGGGAAGAGGGCGAGACCCGCGAGCAGGGCCGCTCCCGGCACCGCGAACATGAAGACGCGCAGCGCCATCTCGCCGCCGTAGGACTGCATGCCGAAGCCCAGGAACGGGACGAAGGTGAGGACGAGCAGGGAGCGTTCGCGGTACTTGTGGTCGCGGCGGCGCCACCAGCCCCAGCAGGCGAAGGCCATGACACCGCCGGCCAGCAGGACGCGGGTGTAGAGGACCAGCTTGTGGGTCGAACTGCCGCCCTGGATACGGCCGGAGACGGACGTCGACACATTGCTGCCGACGCCACCGACCCCGCCGAAGAGGTCGTTGAAGTGTCCCGACCAGTACGGCTCCGCCATGAAACCGAGCCAGACCGCGACCAGCACCCCGAACAGGATGGGTAGACCGCGGAGTTCGGAGCGGCCGACCAGGACGAGGACCGTGAGCACGCCCAGCATCACGAACGGCGTGAGCTGGTGGGCCGGGACGCTCGCCGCGAACAGGCCGATCAACACCAGGAGCAGGACGGCCTGTTGGCGCCGGTCGGTCGGTTCGACCTCCGCCTCGCCGGGCCGTGTCTTCGTCCACAGGACGTGCGGTGCCCGGAACCAGACCAGCAGGATCGCCACGAAGGCCAGGTAGAGCAGGAAGGTGAAGCCCTGCGGGGAGAAGTAGTCCTGGCCGACCCAGCCGCTGAGCACGAAGATCCAGATGCCGGTCCACTTCGCCCGCCAGCTCGCCCGCAGGGAGCGGACGAGGAGGAACATCGGTGCCAGGTAGGCGAGTTGGATGGCGGTGGGCCACCAGCGGATCACCTCGGTCCAGTCGGTGATTCCGCACGCCTTGCCGATGAACGCGGCCACCGCGAAGAAGCCCGGCCAGCTCCAGCGGGCGTCCAGGTCGGGTACGGCCGACCCGGTGCGGTCGATGTAGTCGATGAACCCGAGGTGCTGCCAGGCCGTCGGGAAGCGCGGCTCGGTCTCGATCACCGCGGGCAGCGCGTGCAGCGAGACCACGGTCGCGAGCAGGGTGATCAGCAGCAGTGCCTTGTGCTCGCGGCCCAGCCACAGCAGCGAGGCGAACACCACGATCAGCAGCGTGGCGCCGACCAGCGTGGGCAGCGGCAGCACCGAGATCAGGCCCAGCCCGCCCATGCGGTCCAGGTCGGACTCGCCGAGCCGTGCCGCGGGCACCCAGTACAGGAGCAGCGCGGCGACCAGCAGACAGCCGAGCACGACCCCGGGGCGCGTGGGCATCAGACGCTCGCGCAAGGACAACGGCCGTGCGGGCGGTGGGACTTCGGACTCCTGCGCCTTCCGCTCCTTCTCCGCCGCGTCCTCCCGCGCCTGTTCCCGTACGAGCGATTCCTCCGGTACGACCACCCGGTCGGAGCCGTTGGCGGGCTCGAACGGCGCGTCCACCTCCGGCTCGGCGGACGGGCTCAGCGAGGACTCCGAGCCGGGCTCGCGTTCCTCCACGGGCAGCCCCACGACCTCGGACCGCTTGATGCCGAGCGCCCAGGTCGGACGCTGGTCGCCGGACACGATCGGCGTGCCGGTGGGCGGGGTGCCGGGGCCCGGCCGTACGTCCGGCCGGCGTTCCAGGTGGTCGAAGTCGACGTGGATGCCGAGCGCGAGGGTGTCGGAGTCGAGCGCCCAGGCCGGACCACGACGACGGGGCGCGGCGGCCGGCACCTCGCGCGCCCCCAGGTCGGCGAGGTCCCCGTCGGGTGCCGTGTCCTCGGGCAACTTCGCGGCCGGTGCGGCCCGGAGCGTCTTGAAGAGCTTGGGCGCGGCGATCGCCACGATCACCGCGAGGCTGGAGATCTCGGCGACGCCCGCGCCGGTCAGACCCATGCGGGGGAGCAGCAGCAGCGTCAGACCGAGCACCAGGACGCACAACAGGCCCTGAAGCCAGGCGAGTCCACCGGTACGGCTCTGCGCGCGCAGCACCGCGAAGTACGTCTCCATGAGGACCCGCAGCAGCGCGCCCACCGCGAACCAGCGCAGCAACGGCGTCGCCGCGTCCGCGTAGCCCGCGCCGAACACGCCCAGGATCCACGGGGCGCCGATGAACAGCAGTCCGCAGATCGGCAGCATGATCCGGGCCATGCGCTTGAGCGCGGCCCGGGTGTTGGCGGCGATGCGCGCCGGGTCGTGGGAGCCCTCGACGGTCAGCGAGGCGCCCATGTTGATGGCGAGCAGGTTGACCGTGCCGCCTATCGTCGTGGTGATGTAGAAGTACGCGTTGTCCTCGGAGCTGACCTGCGAGGCGATGATCACCGGCACCAGGTAGACCACGGCGAGCGAGAACAGGGAGCCGGTGTAGTCCCCGGCGAGGAACCTCCCGATCTCCCGCAGTGTCGGCGGCTTCGCGTGCTCCTCGGTCGCCTTGATGTGCCGGGGCACCAGCCGCCGGAACACCAGCCAGCCGAGCGGCACCACGGAGAACGCGATCGCCGCGACCCAGGACACGAAGACACCGCTCGCGGCGAACATCGACGCGAGCCCGATGAGCAGCGCCAACTTGACCGCCGAGAACACGGTGTTGCCCACCGGCACCCAGGGCGCGCTGCGCAGCCCGGTCAGCACCCCGTCCTGGAGCGTCAGCACGTTCCAGGCGACGACCGCGACGACGAAGCCGAGCGCGGGGATCGGCCCGTGCAGGAAGCGGTACGAGGGCCCCCAGTCGTTCAGCGTCAGCAGGAAGATCCCGGCCCCGAACGCGACGACGACCGAACTGCCCGCGTACGTACGGAAGATGAGGCGCCCGGTGGCGCGTCCGGCGACCGGGATGAAGCGGGCCAGGGCGCCGGTCAGCGTGACCGCCGTGAGCCCGGCCAGCAGCTTCATCGCGGCGATCGCCGCCGAACCCTGGCCGACCGCGGACGGCGAGTAGTAGTGGGCGGCGATCAGCCAGTAGCCCAGCCCCAGCACCGCGGAGATCCCGGTGTTGAGCATCAGGGCGTAGGCGTTGCGGAACAGCGGGCTGCCGCCGGGGGACCTGCCCCTCCCCGGCAGGCGCAGCCGACGCCCCGTCTGCTGGGGCGCCTCGGTCCCGGGCGCCGCGTCCTGGGTGGTGGTCGTCGTGTCAGACACGGGAACGGATGGCCTTCCGGCGGACCTGTCGAGCTCTGCGGACCATGGCGTAACCCTGGGTGAGGGCACGATCCCTGGCGAAGTTGCGGGCGATCGCACGGCCCTCGACGAGCCGCTCGAACTCCTCGACACCCGTACTGCGGCGCATAGTCACCCGCCTCAGCGCGTACGGTCCCTGGCGGCGCCGGGCGAGGTCGTTGCCGACGGCGAGCGCCTGCGCGAACCCGGTCTCCCGCACCGCCTGACGCACCCGGCGGCTGGAGTAGCCGTACGGATAAGCGAACGAGACGGGTACGGCGCCGAGTTCGCCGGCGACGATCTCCCGGCAGCGGACCAGCTCCGTGCGCAGGGTCGCGTCGTCGAGCTGGTCGAGCTGTGGGTGGCTGTGGCTGTGGCCGCCGATCTCGACGTCCGCGCCCGCGAGTTCGCGCACCTGGTCCCAGTCGAGCATGGTGTCCAGGCCGCCGCCGGTGTCGTGGTCGCCCCGGATCCAGCCGGTGGAGACGAACAGGGTCGACGCGAAGCCGTGTTGGGCGAGCGCGGGCAGCGCGTGCCGGTGCACGCCCTCGTAGCCGTCGTCGAAGGTGATCAGAACGGGGCGCTCGGGCAGCGGTTTGCCGGAGCGCCAACTCGCGGCCAGATCAGCCGTGTTGACGGGCGTGAAGCGCAGGTCGCCGAGGAGAGCCAGCTGCTCGGCGAAGGCCTCCGGCGCGACGGACAGGGCACGGGTGGCGTCGTTCGGGGCGGCGGCGATCGAGTGGTACATCAGGATCGGCACCGGTGTGTCACTCATGGCCGACCCCGCCGCGCTCGGTGCGGCCACCGCGTCCGTGTGTGTCCGCGCGTCCGTGTCCGCTCCCTCGTTCGGGTGTCTCCCCGCGTCCGCGTGTCTCCCCGTGCTCATGTCCGACCCCCGCGCTCATTGCCGCCACCGGGTTCGGGTGCGTCCGCGCGTTCGGGTGCGTCCCCATGCCGGGGTGCCTCCCCGCGTCCGGGTACCTCCCTGAGTCCGCGTGCCTCCCCGCGCCCGTGTGCGTCCCCGTGCTCATGTCCGACTCCCGCGCTCATTGCCGCCCCGACGCC
>NZ_JBLTJC010000250.1:0-15835 GCF_048158785.1 Streptomyces colwelliae
CCCCAACTCCCCACCCCTTGGGAGGGCGTACGCGAGGCATCGGCATACCCTGCCGGCCCCGCACAACGCGGCGCGGACGGCCCCGGCGGCTGGGAGACGTCCGAGGACTGCCTGTACCTGAACGTATGGACGCCCGAACTCGGCGGCAGGCGACCGGTGTTGGTCTGGATCTACGGCGGTGGCTTCGAACTGGGCACGGCTTCCCCGCCGACGACGGACGGCGCCGCGCTCTCCCGCCTGACCGGCGCGGTGGTGGTGGCCCCCAACTACCGTGTAGGCGCGCTGGGTTGGCTGCACCCGGCAGGCCCCGACGCGAACGAGTGGCGGGAGAGCGCCAACCTGGGCCTCCAGGACCAGACCGCCGCACTGCACTGGATCCACGACAACATCGCCGCGTTCGGCGGCGACCCGGCCAACATCACCGTCGCCGGCCACTCGGCGGGCGCCTTCTCGATCGGCGCCCTGCTGACCCACCCGGCCGCCCGGGGCACCTTCCACAAGGCGATCCTCCACAGCGGCAGCATCGGCCGCCTCTACCCACCCGACATCTCCGCCTCCATCACGGAAGACCTGATGACACAGGTCGGCGCCAAGACGATGACCGAACTCCAGGCCGCCCCACTGTCCCGCATCATCGAGGCCCAACACACGGTGATCGACCAGGACTTCGGCGCCCGCAACCTCCCCGGCGGCCGAGCCTGGGGCCTCGTACACGACGGAACGGTCATCACCGAGGACCCCGCGCAGACCATCGCCGCGGGCGCGGCGACCCACATCCCCCTCCTGATCGGCGCCAACCGGGACGAGTTCCGCACCTTCCAGTACCTCTACGCCAGCGAGCACTACCACCACCCGGCGGACGAACCGGCGCTCCTGGCCGAGATGGAACTGGCGGGCGTACAACACCCGCGCGCCCTGCTGGAGGCGTACCGCAGCCACCAACCGCCGGACCGGTCCAGCGCCGAATCCAGCGAACTGTCCGACCTACGAAGCCAGTTCCTCTCCGACGCCGTCTACCGCCGCCGCGCAACCCACCTGGCCGAACTCCAGACGAAGGCAGGCGGCCCGGCCCACACCTACCTCTTCTCCGCCGAACCCCTGGGCCCCCACTACGGCGCCTTCCACGGCTGCGAACGCTTCTACGCTTTCGACCAACTCGCCCTCCTGGACATCGACACCCCGGAACACCGCACAGCCCGCGACACGCTCATCGGCGCGTGGAGGGGGTTCCTCGCGGATGGCGATCCAGGCTGGCCCGCTTACGACCCGGACGATCCCAAGGGCACCCGAACTCGGCAGATCGGCGGGGGGACGCCCTTCGTGGATGAGCCGCCGGTGGATGTGTCGCCTTGGTGGAATTCGGCGCGGTGACGAGCGGGACGGCTGGCACGCCCGCGAACGGCGGTGAGCGAACGAGACAGAAACCGAGCCGGTCGGCCAAGGACGGCTCTCTTCCGCCACCGACCTCGGCGACGCGATTGCTCAAGAGCCATCGGGGGCGCCATACAGTTCCTCGATCTGCTGCTCGGCGCGAGGGCACGCGGCCATCCTTCCGATGGGCGTCTCGTAGCTGCTGGTCGGTCGTTCCGAACAGTCCACCCGGCCATGCCACGAACAGCCGCCCTCCCTTCCCACTGTGCCCGCGCGATGGAACTCCGCGTCGTAGGGGTGCTTCACGATGGCCACGAGAGCTCCAGAAGGGCGTGAGGTCGACGGATCAGGATCAGTGGCACGAGAGTCGGCGGCTGAGAACACGATGCCCTGATCCCCAGAAGCTCGCCCTCGTCAGCCCTGCAAGTGGTCGGCCCATACGGCCTCTATCTGCTTCCCCTGCTCGACGCTGATGACACCGGCTTCCAGCGCCACGGCCACGAGATCGGCGCCCGCCGCCAACTTGAGGGCGGTGAAGGCATCGTTCATGCGGTCGGTGTTTCGGGGCGTTCCGACTTCCAACCGAGACGAAAACCGAGTCGGGCAACGACGAAGGGCCCCGCTGCGAACAGCGGGGCCCTTCGACATCGTGCCCGGTGAGGCACTGGCGGAGGATACGAGATTCGAACTCGTGAGGGGTTGCCCCCAACACGCTTTCCAACTGTGGTGGTTGGACGGAGGGGTGTGTGCGGGGGCGTTCACCTGGGTTCATGGGCGGTCGGTCGTCGGTGCCGGGAGGGTTGTGGGTCTCGCCTGAACGGTCGTGAACGGGGGTGAATGAGACGGAAATTGAGACGGGCCGCCCCTGCCCGCGCTGGTCGGGCGGCTAGAGCTCCTGGCTGACTGACGTGGCCCATTCGCGGAAGAGGCGGAGTGCTTCGCTGAGGTTGAGGGGGCCACAGGATGCGTGAAAGACGTCGTCCGACACCTTCGCCATCACCCAGTCGGAGTGGCTGCGTTGGATGTCCGCTCTCACATAGGGCCGGCCGGAGAGCGTCGTCTCCTCAAGGTCGATGTGCACTGTCCAGCCCGGGTTGTCGAGCGTCGCGATGCGAACGCCCCATTCGTGCTCCCAATCGCCGTCACACTGGGCTTGATACCACTGCTCCAGCCAACCGAGTTCTCCGCCGGTGTCTGCCATGACGGCTGATCGTACGAGGTCGTGATCTGGCCGTACGGTGCAGTCGTTGCCAACCTTCAGCTTGGGAAGCTGTAGGCATTTGGGGCTACTTGGAGCGTTGACCTGTGTGAACGGGTGTGTGTCGGCCTCTTCGGTCCGGTGCTCTTTCCCTGTGATTCCCCGCTGTTCCCAGCCCGATCTGGTGCGGTTGCTGCGCGGCCGTGACGTAGAAGAAGGCCGCAGCAGCGACGGTAGAGTCCGCGGTCACGGGATCAGGGAAGCCGTCCGGCCTCGTGCAGCGCGTCGAAGGCCATCTCGTCGACGGCGGAGACGCGGTTCCGGTCGGCGTAGCGGAACCACGCCTTCTCGGCGATCTCGCTCGACGGGGTCAGCTCACCGTGGTGGTCGGCGGTGTAGCAGATCATCCGGAAGGGGTCGTGATCCGGATGGCCCTCGCCGATCTCGAACGTGCCGAAGTGCACCATGGAACCGGGGTCGATCGCCGCCCGCAGTTCCTCGTCGATCTCCCGCACCAGGGTCTCGCTGTCGGACTCGCCCGGCTCACGATGACCGCCCGGAAGGTAGAAGCGATCTCTGCCGTGACTGCGCGTCACCAACACCCGGTCGTCCAGGACCAGGATCCACGCCACCTTCTCCGGCACGCTCTTGCCATCCGCCATGGCTCGGGACCGTATCGGAAGGCATGGTCTGCGTCAGCGCCGTCCGCACACTGAGCTTGGGAAGCTCGGGTTTTCTGGAGGCGGTAGCTGCTCTGAGCTGCGGTGTACCTGGGACGCCGCACGGGCGGTCGCAGACTTGTTCCCTGCTGTTCCCCGTGGCTCCCCGCACGATCTGGCACGCGTCTGGCACGGACTAGGCATCGTTACCCTTCTCGGCTGCGATTTTCTACCTACTTGCCTATCAGCAAGACCAAGGTGGTGACGACGGCCAGACCTACGAAGATCACTGCTGCCCGAAGCTCGATCAGGGCCAACGTGATCGTGATTCCCAACGCGAATACCCCACCGAGCGCGGCTCTGGGCCGGGCTCGATGGGTTCGGTGCGTCTCGTGCCAGGGGCGTTCCTCGTGATACGCCATCGGAGCCTCCTCACAGCTATCCCCACCACCAGGTTGCTCCGCGACGATGCCTCGCGCACTTCCGCCTTCCGCCCGTAGGGCTTGACCTCTTGTATCCGGGCCTCGGCTGCTGTCGATGTGGTGCGGCTTGAACCCACGACCTCTTCGTCCCGAAGCAACTTGGGCGGGGGCGCTGCCTTGGGCTGGGGTGCTTCCTACATGTGCTGATGGTCCGCCGACGTTCGCACTCGTCCGCCGGTGTTCGTCGGCGTTGTCACGCAGTTAGACACTCACCGCTCAACGGCCAATCACGTACAAGGCCGTTGTCAGCGCCAACCTTTAGGGTCTCAAGCGCGCGGTCGGCTTCCGGGGGTTCCAGCTCTGAAGGGAATGGTTGCATCCCCGGCCTGTCTGGGGGGCGGACCGGAGGATTGTCCGGGACCTAACCGACGGTCGGGCTTCGTCGATGGCCAGCAGATGACCTGCCAGAGTCGACCGCGCACCATCCCGATGCCGCAGCAAACCCCCGGATCAGGCGGAGCCTGTACACCACTTCCCTGGACACAACCATTTCAAGCGGGCCGGGGCACGATGCTCACCGCGCGGTAGTCGTGCCTGTCTTGTTTGAAGGCTGGGGCTGCCCAAGTGAGATCCAGGTGCAGTCCGGGCGACAGTGCGCGGAAGCTGCTTAGATCTTGCCCATCTCCAACTCTCAGAGCGTTCCTGCGTGTATCTCAAGATCTTCCGCAGTCAAGGACTACCGATGTTGCTGGAAGGGTATAGAGGGCTGCAATCGCCTGAGTGCCTGGCTTGCGGGGAGACGGGGGACGGTATGGCTGGAGCTGCTGCACGAGTTCGAGGAATCTTTCAATATCTTCGAAATAGCGTTGAACCAGTCGCCGTGCGTTGTGTGCTGTTAGGTATTTCCCTTCTCGGCTTGATAGCTCAATTCGTCAAGCCTGTCGGTGACGCATTGGCGGAAAATACCTTCGTGGCCGCAGGGCTTCTTAGTCTAGTTGCGTATATTCTGTATGATGCAATTAAAGCGCTGGCTGATGGGGTGCCTGATGGGCGTGAGTCATCTCGATTCGCGAATCCAACTTCGCGTGCAGAATTAATCGGCGAAGCCATGGCTGGTCGCGCTGTTGATGTTCGCTTCATGGGATACACGGGAGAGTCAATCTTTGACGAAATGCGTGGTGTCCTGATGCAGCTACATAGCTCCCCGAGGCGTGTTCGTGTGGTTACGTTCAGAGTAATAACGCCGGATCTGTCCGGTCCGATGCGAGTACCTTCCAGATTGAATAGAGATGGCACAACGTCTGACGATCCGGAATTTCGCGAATATGTCACGAACAAGACCAAGGAGTATGCAGGCCTCTTATCTTCATTTGCTCGGCTCCTGCGAGAGGATACGGCAATAGAGGTATCTGTTGAATTTCGCGTCCATCCCGGAGCGCCTATCTTCAAAATATGCCTAATTGGCGACAATGCCGTCTTCTTCGGGTTTTACGATGTGACTCGCGAAGTGGGATTCCCTTACGGTCGGCCTGATCGAATTTTGCGTGATCCGATCATTTCCGGCAGGCAAGGGTGGGATGTCAGGGATGGTACAGCGCAAGCGCAGTATATGGTTCGGGAATGTTCGGAATTCTTCGAAGGGCTGTGGGCGATATCCGCTGAGGCTCCTTGGGATAGCGCCTCGCACACCCGCTAAATCCTGCTTGGCGTCGGTCAGACGTAGGCGGCGGAGTTGCCGTGGATCTACTGGCGCGGAGTGGGGCCGGACCGCTGGGGCCCAAAGACAAGCTGCTAACGCTTTGCCACTCCGAGACGGCGCCTCAGGCCGACACGCTTTCCAACTGTGGTGGTGGGGTGCTGGGGTGGATGCGGGGGCGTTCACCTGGGTTCGTGGGCGGCTGGCCGCCCACGAACGGACGGCTTCAGGTCTCCCCTGAACGCCCGTGAGTGGGCCTGAATGAGACGGGAAATGAGACGGCCGTGCGCGATCCTTACCACCTCGTTGGAGTGGTGGGCCCGAGGGGGCGCGTAGGCCTTGCTGGCCAAATAGGCATGCTTGTCCGGCTTCTTGGCATGTCCTCACACTTCCGGCATGGTGTATCGGTGCCGTGCGCAGACCGACGACGGGACGTTGTGCAAGAACCGAGTGACTGGGCCAGACCTGCGGTGTCACCGCCATCGCGGTCGGCCGGCTGGACGCGTTCCCACGCCCCGTAAGCAACCTGCGAAGCGGGCCCAACCCTCGCGCCGATCACCGCGGCAGTCGACCACACCCAGGGCCGCCGCTCGGCCTCAACAACGTCCCCAGCCTCGCACGACACCAGCCACCCGAGATCAGCAGAGGGCGGAGCAAGCCGCACGACTGTGCCTTGACGTCATCGAAAATGGCAGCACCGCAGTCATCGCCGAGCGGGCGTCCGACTACGTCTCGGACGAGACGTGGAAAACACTTGTCAAGCGCCATCGCCGTACAGGCTGTGATGATCTCGCCGAGTTGGCGCGCGGCATCCTCAAGGGCAAAGACAGGTTGCACGAAGTCGTTGGCCGCGCAGCCGGCGGCCTCTTCGGTCTGTTGGGGCGCCCCCGGATCGAGCGGGTCTTTGCCCAAGAGCTGGCCCGGAGGATTCCGCTGCCTATCGACGCGAAACTCACGGCAGCGGCGCGGGGCTTACAGATCGCAGGCATCTACATCTGCATCGTTGGCAACAGGGATCTGGCCGGCTGCGCCTGCCTGCGAGATGTGCTCAAGGTCGAAGGCAAGGAACGCCTACAGCGACTGGTGCAGGGCGCGATGGAGGACTGGCGGTTGCTTCCGCGCCGCATGCGCGATGGCGCAGCCGAGGTATGAGAGATCCTGCGGGGTCAACTCCTGGAGCTGACTCTTAGCTTGGGAAGCTGCGGGTATTTGCGGCTACTTGGAGCGTTGACCTGCGTGAACGGCCGTGTGACGGCCTCTTCAGTCCGGTGCTCCTTCCCCGTGATTCCCCGCTGTTCCCCGCCCGATCTGGTGCGCTTGTGGTGCGGCCGTAACGTAGAGGAAGACCGCAGCAGCGGCCGTAGTCGCCGTGGTCATGGGATCAGGAGAGCCGCCCGGCCTCGTGATGCGCGTCGAAGGCCATCTTGTCGACGGCCGAGACTCGGTCGCGCTGGCCGCAGGTGGGCGACAGATGACATCCGCTCAGAGCTGAATATCGGTTCGTCTGTGCTTCAGCCGACGACAGCCAGCCACGACGGCGGGCGCGCCGACAGATCGGGCACGCGTATGCCTCGCCGCGCCCCCACCAACCTCAGCCACGTTGCCGGTGCCGTCGATCAGAGCAAGTCGAGACGGCCGCCTCGTAACGACGGTGCCTGAGCCCTCGGCTTGGGAAACTAGGTGCTCTGGAGGTTGATTCCTGCTCTGACCTGCGGCGGACCGGTTTCGGTGTCTGGCTTGACCGTTCCCCGATGAACTGCCGTTCCCTATGGTTCCCCGCTGGATCAGGCACGTGCCTGATCCAGCTTCGTGTCCGGCAGTAGGAGTTGATACGAATAGCTCCGCCACGCTTCCGTTTCCGGAAAAATGACACCCGCAGGCATAAACGCTTTCACGATGGCCGTTCTGCTGGATGATAGACGCAGGAGGCTGCACGGGATAGCGCTTGCGCCTTCTTGTCTATCTGCTTCCGCCCCAGCATCTCCCAACCCACAATGAGTGCATGACCGGCATTTCGCGGGTGTTCCGGGCTTGGGATATCCTGAGGCCACGCATCCGGAACGACATCGAGTTCTTGATCGCGAATGCTCTTGGTTTCTAACTCCCAGACAGAATTCTGAGGGTCGTCGGATATTCCAGTCGGCCCTACGCCGCACTCGTCGAGGATCCTCCTGATATATACAGAAGTTCCGTCATCATGCGGCTTGAAAGCCGCACTAGATGGTCCGAGCACCTCGTTGGTCACACTGTCGTAACGCATCATTCTGGGATTCTCGGTACTCACCCAGCGCCAGAGCAGATCGCCATCAGGGATCTCTTGCTCGCCGTCCATCCCCACCCCCGATAAATCGCTGCTCACCTAGAGGCAAAGTTTCTTGCTTGAGCAGAAAAAGCAGACAGGATTTTGCGGAATTCGGCGAGCTGATCCCGTAGCAGTGGGAATGTGAACTCCGATTCGACCTCTGTGTCTCCATCCGCCAAAGCGCAGCCTGATTGGCCGTCGCCTGAGACCTCAATCTCAACGGAGCTTCCACTTACGTGCCAATCGGCTTGCAGACCGCCATCAGGCAGCGGGAAAAATTGTGGCGGCAGGCTTCCGCGATCCATCACAGCGAGAAGGACATGCAGCATTGAAATGGCTGCATCTACAGTAACCCGCTCCGCGCGAAACCCATCCCAACCCTGAGGTAGGGCGAGGAGCTTATTGATCTTATCGACCGCCGCGCGCAGGTCGGGAATTCCGGATCCTTCTTCTTGGACAGCAATGGTGACCGAGGGACCTACCTTGGGCCGTGGACTGCGACGGCTTGTGACGCTCTCCCCCGGAATGTTGGCCGGCGTCGATCTCTTGGTGGTGAGACCCGTTACCACCGGGCTCATAGCTTCGACTTCCATAACAGTCATGAGCGTTTCCCCCAGCGTTCATGAGCGGCCTCAGTCGTGATTTCCGCGAAGCTCCTCACTAGATGATCGTGCGCTTCCTTGATCGAATCAACAACGCCTTCAATTGAGGTCTCTGCTGGCTTACCCTGGGCTGTCATCGTGAGGAAGGTCCCAGGTGTTCCATTCCCTATAACTCCAGGCTCAATCGATACTCGCAGGAAGAAATCTCTCCCCGTAGAGGCCGATTCGATCGGGAAATCAAATGCTATCTGCGAATTTTCGGGCCGGCCAAGATGGTGGGTGGCGAAGTCTGGCCATGTGTGGAAAATGTCTCCCAGGTCCCACCGGCTGGTTCCGTCTGTGTGCAATGAATTGATGTAGCTCAGCTCGACGTGTAGAAATTCGAGCTTTGTTCGGAAGTGCTCTTCGACAAAGCTTGAGAGTTCGGTGGCTCGTTGGGTCAGAGTCTTCAGTATGTACCCGAAGCGAGGGTAATCTACTCCGTCACCTTGCCCACGCCAATTGACAATTAGGCGATCGGGCTGAAGCTGTACGAGATCCTTCGCGTCCTCGCTAAGGAACCAATAGCGAATTTCGCGCAGTGAGGGGAAGTCGATGCGAATAGTTGGTCCCGAACTCCCGGATGCCGCTTCGGTCGACGGAAGCGTGGCTTGCTCCTCGATCACGGGAAGGTCTGACTTCCACAGATCATACAAAGGAGCTAGCCGGATTCCGTTTAGTTCTGGGACCTTGCGAAACTTCACGCCACAGGCCACTTCCACCACTGGCGGCTGGTCGAAGTTCGGCAATCCTGCCACTGCAGCCTCCTCAGTATCCGTGCCTGTCATCACGCCCGGCTTATGAGTCATGCCCCCCGCTTCCAGCGCAGACACCTGTCCACGTGAGAACGAGAGTAGGTGCATAGTGCCTCACTGTCGACGGGGAAGTGTGACATGTGTCACCCATAGTAGTGAAGCTGTTACTTCTGTTCACCCTTGTGTCCGCCTTTGACGCGAGAGTGAATGCTCATTGCTCGGCCCCAGGTGCGACCAGCTGCGCTTTGGCCTGCGTCTCTCCAGTGCTGCTTTGAGTGACCGTCAAGCCAGGAGGAGTTCTATGGAAGTCGGTACATGATCAAGGTGGTCCGTGGAGTCGACGGCCTCAGCTGCGACGAACCCTTTCTCTGGCGTCATGTGACTGACTGCCATGAGCGCGGCACGGGCGCCGGCCGGGCTGGAGCGGGGCGGAGACAGGAGCGCAGGCCCGGCCGGGGGTCGGGCCGCGTGCGGGGAGCGGAGCGAGCCGCCTTGAACCAGTAGAGAAAGTTGTAACTCAGTCGGTCGCGTGGGGCTGTCCGATCCCGGGTGATGCTTGATGGTTCGGTCCCAGCTGATAGTTGACGGTGGCCGTGATCGGCTTGTCTGTGTCCGTCTCATTCGGAGCTGTCTGGGGCCAGTTGGCGATGCGGGTCCGGGCTGCTTCGGCGATCACGGCCCAGGGGTCGTCCGTCAGGCGGAGCACCGTACTGCGCGAGGAGTGCTGATGGGTGGCGACAGTGTTGCGGACGGCATCGTGGGGATCGTTAGCTAGCTTCTCCAGCAGTTCGGCCGGGCAGTTGCGGCGGCTCGCCACCCTGCCGCGAACGCGCCAGTCGTCGTCCTTGATCAGTTCGGCGAGGACTTCCGGCGGGCAACTGCGGTTGTGGGCGGCCCAGAACCGCATGTCCGGGTGCTCACGCACCAACTCATCCCAGGCCGGCATCGGCATAGCCGCCCACGCCGAGCGGTCCCTCTCCGCTGGATCCTCGCTCAGGCGCAGACGAATGAACTCCTCGACGGAGGTGATCTCAGGAAACCGGTCCGACATGGCAGGACCGTAACGCACCAGGTCTAGGGCAAGCGTCACGCCTCACCTGACGTCGAACCGTCAAGCATCGACTGAGACTCGATATCGGTCGCGTGGGTCCCGTGAGGCTTGAAGTCGTGCGAGCACGCTGGGAGTTCGGCACCTTGACGGTGTGCCATCGGCAGGAAGAGTGCGGGCCGGACTGTCCATGTGATCCGTGTGTTGATGTGGGTGACGGACACCGCCCACGGTTCCCTGCGCAAGAGGGCTCGTCTCGTGTCGATGCGGTGGTCGTAGAGCCGCTCCCACGCTTCTTGAGAAGCGTCTGTGTCGAGGGCCGGTGAGATGGTGCGGAGGATCGTCGATACCCAACTGTCCGCCTCGCGCTCCGAGTACGCGTCGCAGGAGCCGAACAGGGTCGGCGGCAACTGCTCGTCCACTCCTTCCGTCCAGCACTCGCACCAGAACCCGCTCCTGGTCGTGATCCTCAGCACGGGTGCCCTCCTCGTCGTACGTCCGTGAAGAGTTCCGCGGTGACGGTGTGACCGCCGTCGCTGTCGTGGACCACGACCCGGTGCGCGATCGCGCTGACCATCCCCAGCCCCCGGCCGTGTTCCGCCTCCTGGTCCTGGTGCTCGGCCTTCGGAGCCGTACCGGCGCCCCCGCCATCCGTCACCGACAGAGCGACCACCTGCGACGACACCGCAAGCGCCAGATGGAAACTGCCGGCCTCCCGCCCACTCGCCGTGTGCAGGATCGCGTTCGCGCTCAACTCGCTCACGATCAGTTCCGCGTCCTCGGCCAACGGCGACCCGCGCAGGATGTCCCGCGTCCAGCGCCGCGCCCTGCTGACCTCTTCCGGGAATCCTGGGCAAGTGAGTCCCCAGACCCGCGCAGTGCTCGTATACTCGTGCATACAAGTTCCTTCGTGCTGGTAGGCCGCCATGTGCAGCGGGTTCGGGCTAGACGAGTTTCACGCCGTCGTGGGCGCGGATAGCCGGCGGAGACGCCGCGTCGAGTGCGTCCAGGACGCGGATCGCGTACGCCTCGTCGGCGAGTTCGGATACTTCTTCGCGGGTGGCCCAGCGCAGTGCGCGGGTCTCGTCCCCGGTGGTGGGTGTGCCGTCGGCGGCCTGGCAGCGGAAGACCAGGGAGACGATCAGCCCGGTCATGTTCTTGTAGACACCGGTGAGGGTCGCGGGAAGTGCGATCTTGATGCCGGTCTCTTCGAGGACTTCACGCTGAAGGGCCTCGGTGAGGGTTTCGTCTCGTTCAACGACGCCACCCGGAGGTTCCCACTTGCCGTTGTCCCGGCGCTTGATCAGGAGGGCGCGGCCGTGGTCGTCGACGATGACTCCGGCGACGCTCACGGAGTGCGGACGGTCAGTGCTCACGTTCCTCGGCCCTCCCGGCTGGCTAGGCTCTCCACCGTAGCAACAACACTCGCCCACTCGTCTAGATACCTAAAGGAGTACTCAACGTGAGCCCTCTCCGTTCCGGCCTGCTCGGCGATCTCGACCCCACGAGTGATCGTGCGGTCTTCCGGCAGATCGCCGACCAACTGCGCGAGGCCATCGACCGTGGGCGGTTCAAGGAGGGCGAAAAGCTGCCCTCTGAAGCTGACCTGGTCGAGCACTACGGGGTTTCCCGGATGACCGTCCGTAACTCCTTCTCCGTCCTCCAGGGCGAAGGCCTGGTGCACGCCGAGCACGGCAAGGGCGTCTTCGTCCGGCCCCGCCCGCCCGTGCGGCGTCTCGCCTCCGACCGCTTCGCCCGCCGCCACCGCGAGCAGGGCAAGTCCGCGTTCATCGTCGAAGCCGACGCCGCCGGCAGTCACCCCCAGGTCGACAGCCTGGAGGTCAAGGAGGAGAAGGCCAGCCAGGACATCTCCACCCGGCTCGGTTCCGTACGGCGCGTGCTCGCCCGCCGGCGCCGGTATCTGCTGGACGGAAAGCCGGTCGAGTTCGCCACCTCCTACCTCCCCCTCGACATCGCCCGCGGCACGCAGATCGCCGAACCCAACCCGGGCCCCGGCGGCATCTACGCCCGCCTCGAAGAACTCGGCCACCACCTCGACCACTTCGAGGAAGAGATCCGCGCCCGGATGCCCTCGCCCACCGAGGTCAAGACGCTCCGGCTGGCCTCCGGCGTGCCCGTGATTCACCTCATCCGCACCGCGTACGACACCGAAGGGCGGGCTGTTGAGGTCTGCGACACGGTCATGGCGGCGGACGCCTACGTGCTGTCGTACCAGCTCCCGGCAACCTGATCGCATGACTGGCGGTGGTGCGCGGGGGACGCTTCCCGAACTCGTACACCCCAACATGCATACTCGTATAGACGAGTGGGCAAGTTGTGTGGCAGGGTGGTCCGCACGAACCCGGAGATCGGATTCTCGGATCGCAACATGTATAGACGAGTAGATAGGGAAACTTCCTTGCGTACCATCCGTGTTGAAACCACCGCCGCGACGATCCTGCTGACCGAGGCCCCTGAGCCAAAGGTCCGCGACCGTCAGACCGGCGAGATCGCCAAGGACGCCGTCAGCGGTGAGGCGCTGATGACGCTCGGCGTCGTCTACATCGAGGAGGGCGAGTCGTCCCTCATCAAGGTCACCGTCCCCGAGGGCGGTGTCTCCGAGGGCCTCGCGCTCGGCGCCCCGGTCTCGCTCCCGGGGCTCGTCGCCCGTCCCTGGGAGAGCGTGTTCAACGGGCAGCAGCGTCACGGCATCGCCTTCCGGGCCGCCGCCATCACCCCGGCCGCGTTCCCGGCCGTCGCCGAGGCTGTCGCCTGATGACCGACCTGACGACGCTCCTGGAGGTAGGTGGTCCCCTCGCCGCACTCGGTGGCGGGGCCGCCTACACCCGGGCCAAGCACCCGGCCGCGTACTGGTCCACGATCGGCCTGCCTGTATCCACGACCCGCCTGCTCAGCTCGTACGGCTCGGTCATGGAGGCCTGCGGTCTGACCGTCGCCCCGTCCCGGCTGCGCGTCCTCGCCGTCAAAGCAACCACCCGCCGTGAGGTCCGGCCCGTACCGCCCCGCCGGGGCATCATCCGACCCACCTCGACCGGGCTGCGGATACGTCTGCGGCTCGCCCCAGGCCAGGAACCCGCCGACGTCGCCGCCTCCGCCGAACGGCTGCGCCACGCCTGGGGAGTTCACGCTGTCTACGTCACCACCGTCAAGCCCGGTGTCGTCGAACTCCGTCTCGTTGGCTACGACGTGCTGCGCCGGGTCCGCATGCCCCGCACCCGCAAGCTCCCGTCCGGCCTCCTCAAAGTGCCGGTCGCCCTGCGGGAGGACGCCACTCCGTTCGTACGGGACTACCGCACCGTCCCGCACCAACTCACCCTCGGCGCAACCCTGTCGGGCAAGTCCATGTACCTGCGCCACCTGGTCGCCGGACTCGCCCGTCAGCCGGTCGCCCTGGTCGGCATCGACTGCAAGCGAGGCGTGGAACTGTCCCCGTTCGCCGCCCGTCTCTCGGCCCTGGCCACCGACCCGGACCAGGCCGCAGACCTGCTGCCCGCGCTCATCGACGAAATGGAGGACCGCTACGACCTGATCAAGGCCCGGCAGGGCATCGCCCCCAACACCCCTGAGGAGGAGATCACTTCAGACATCTGGGGTCTGCCCGAGAGTGAACGCCCGGTCCCGATCGTGCTGTTCGTGGACGAGGTGGCCGAACTCTTCCTCGTCGCCACCCGCAAGGACGAGGAACGGCGCGACGAGATGGTTACCCAGCTCATCCGGCTCGCCCAACTCGGCCGTGCGGCCGGCATCTATCTCGAAGTCTGCGGACAGCGCTTCGGCGCCGAACTCGGCAAGGGCGCCACCATGCTCCGCGCCCAGCTCACCGGCCGCGTCTGCCACCGCGTCAACGACGAAGCCTCCGCCAAGATGGCACTCGGCGACATCGCTCCCGAAGCTGTCGGCGCGGCCTGCGCCATCGCTCCCGAACGCCCCGGCTTGGCCGTCGCGGGCGACACCTCCGGCGGCTGGTCCCGCATCCGCACCTCCTACCTCTCACTCGGCGACGCCGCAGAGATCTGCCGCGACTCCGCGCACTTGGTGCCCGACCTGCCCACACTCAAGCGCTTCCAGCCGTACGCACCCGCGCAACCGGTCAAGGCCCCGGGCCCCAACGTCCAGCCGCGCCCGGCCACCAACTGACCTTCCCCTGCCTCGGTTTGGCATGACCGCCTCGCGCCACGTCCCTACCTCTCCCATGCCCGAACCCGGAAGGAGCCGCATCATGCGCGCCCAGCTGGCCCGCGTCGACGCGGTACTCGTCCAAGCCCTCATCGCCGCCGCTCTCTCCTTCGCCCACCTGCACGACATCGCTTCAGCGGCCGGACAAGACGGGTGGAAAGCGTGGGCCTACCCGATCAGCGTCGACCTGCTGCTCGTCGCCGCCTGGCGCCGACTGCGGACCGGAGACGCAAAGGCCTCCGGCTGGTGCTGGTTCGTCATCGCACTCACCGCGTCCCTGGGCGCGAACGTCGCCACCGCCGGCCTGCTCGACCTCGGCGACGTCCCCGCCTGGCTGCGGATCCTCGTCGCGGGATGGCCCGCCGTCGCCTTCCTCGGCGGAACTCTCCTCGCCCACACCACAACACCCGCAGCAACCAACGACGTTGAGGCCGCAGACGTCCAGGAGGACGCGCCCGAACCCTCGCCCGAGATGCCTGCGCAACCGGCCGCCATCGAGGCACCACCCAACCGCCCTGCCGTGGCGGTCCCTGCCGCCCTGATCGAGCACGCCCGCAAGGTCGCCGCCGAGCACCGCACCCGAACCGGCACCCCCATCGACACCCCTACCCTCCGCGCCCGACTCGGCGTCCCCGCGCCCATGGCCGAAGCCATCGCCGCCCACCTCACACCGACAGGAAGTTGACCCGTGCCCCTCACCTTCAACACCGCCGCCGACTACCTCGACGCGGCCCGAGAGATGGCCCGCAGCAGCCGGTGGGCACTTGCCCGGCTCCTCGCCGAGGAAGCCGCCGACCGGACCTCGGACCCTGCCCAAGCTGCCCGCACCCTCGCCGAATTCCCCGCACCGAACCGCCGAGAGGAGGACTGAAGATGCCCGCCAACCGCCGCTTCCGCAACGTCATCCGCATCGGCCCCGTCCAGGTCGCCACGTCCTACGACGACCGGGGCCGCGAGAAGCACACCGCCGCCTGCACCGCCCCGCGCTGCAACACGTCCGCCGACTACGACAGCCGCGCCGCCGCCGAGCTGGCCGCGCACACCCACCGCTGCCCCGTCCGCTGAAAGGGAGTCCCACCCCGTGACCGTCAGCCTGCCGCTCGTCGTCGTCCTCGGCTTCTTCGCCTGGGGAGCGGTCAAGTTCCTCGGCGTCCGCACCTGGATCGTCGTCCTGATCGCCCTGTTCGGCTTCTGGCTCTCGCACACCTTCCTCGCCCCCGCCATCGAGTCCGGCACGCGCTCCGGCGTGGGTGTCGTAAACGGCTCACATAACTAGACGAGTAGATGAGAAAGGGTTCGCCGTGTTCCTGCCCAAGTACCCCGACAACCCGACCCCGCCGCCTGCACACACCCACACCCCGGCCGACCCGCTGCCCGTACGGCGCTCGCTCCCGCCGGTCTCCATCGACCGCAACACGGTCGTCGCCCTGGTCGTCGGCGGAGTGCCGAGCCAAAACCGTCCGGTGCCGATGCGAAGCCATCCGGTGCCGAGCCGAAACCACCCTGTGCCGACGAGAAGCCATCCGGGGGGCAGAGGTCCACCCAG
>NZ_JBLTJC010000251.1:0-15811 GCF_048158785.1 Streptomyces colwelliae
GCGAGCGACGTATTCGACTCCATCCCGGGCGGTGTGCGCACAGCCATGCACGGCATCGCCGCCCAGGTCGTGCTCCAGCGGGACCTCACGGCCCAGCTCGACCGACATCGTGACGGTGTCGCCGGGTCGGGCGACCGCAGTCTCGCCGAGGTCGATGTCGCCGACCACGTCCGCGGTGCGGATGTAGAACTGCGGCCGGTAGCCGGTCGACACCGCGGTCGTACGGCCGCCCTCGCGGGCCGACAGGACGTACACCTGTGCCGAGAAGCGGCGGCTGGGGACGATGCTGCCGGGCGCCGCGACGATGTGCCCGCGACGGACCGCGTCGCGTGGGACACCGCGCAGCAGCAGCGCCACGTTGTCACCGGCCTGCGCCTCCGCCATGGGCTTGCCGAAGGTCTCCAGGCCGGTGACCACCGTGTCGACGGCGGCCCCGAGCACTTCGATCCGGTCGCCCACCCGGACCGTGCCGCGCTCGATCGCCCCGGTGACGACGGTCCCGCGCCCGGTGATCGTGAGCACGTTCTCGACCGGCAACAGGAACGGCGCGTCCAAATACCGCTCGGGCATGGGCACGTACGTGTCCACGGCGTCGAGCAGCGCGTCGATCGACGCCGTCCAACGGGGGTCCCCCTCAAGGGCCTTGAGACCGGACACCCGTACGACGGGTACGGAGTCGCCGCCGTAGCCGTTCGCGGTGAGCAGTTCGCGGACCTCCAGCTCGACCAGGTCGGTCAGCTCGTCGTCGCCAGCGTCGGCCTTGTTGAGCGCGACCACGATGTGGTCGACGCCCACCTGCCGGGCGAGCAGCACGTGTTCGGCGGTCTGCGGCATGATCCCGTCGAGCGCGGAGACGACGAGGATCGCCCCGTCGAGCTGCGCGGCCCCGGTGACCATGTTCTTGACGTAGTCGGCGTGGCCCGGCATGTCCACGTGCGCGTAGTGCCGGGTGTCCGTCTCGTACTCGACGTGCGCGATGTTGATGGTGATGCCCCGCGCGGCCTCCTCCGGCGCCCGGTCGATCCGGTCGAACGGTACGAAGGTGGACGCGCCGCGCTCGGCGAGGACCTTGGTGATGGCGGCGGTCAGGGTGGTCTTGCCGTGGTCGACGTGGCCCATCGTGCCGATGTTCAGATGCGGTTTCGTGCGGACGTATGCCGTCTTGGACATGGCTGTACCTCGAAGCCTCTCCAGTGGTGAAAAGCCCATTGGTGAAAAAGGGGGACCCCGAGGACTCGCCGACCCTCCCCCTGCGGGGTCCGCCGGACGATCCGGAGAGGGTCAGCTTCGGGCGCCGTCGACTGCGGCGAGGAGAACGGGATCGAGCACGGGAACGGCAGCCTTCGGGGCATCCGCGACCGCGGATGCTGCGAGGTGGAAGGCGTACCGGAACATGGCTCCGATCATTGCCGACGCTTTGCCCTGCGTCGAACGATTTATGAGGGCGATCGATGTACGAGGGCACGGGAGTTCAGGCCCCGATGTTCTTCAGTGTTGATTCTTCAGGGCTGATTCTTCAGTGCTGATTCTTCAGGGCCTCGCGCACCGACAACGGCGCGAACCGCTCCTTCTCCCTGGCCAGAAAGCCCCGTACCGCCTCCGGGTCCGTCTTCGCGTACTCGCGCAGGCACCAGCCGATCGCCTTGCGGATGAAGAAATCAGGGTGTCCGGACTGGCGCAGGCAGTACGCGAAGAGGCGTTCGGTGTCGGTGCGCTCCTTGTAGCGCAGTTGGTGGAGGAGGGCCGTACGGGCGACCCACATGTCCTCGTCGACGATCCACGCGTCCATGTCGGTGACCAGTTCCGGGTCGGCGGCGACCAGGCCTCCCACTACGTGGGAGGCGAGTGCGTCGACGGTGTCCCACCAGGGGACCGTCGAGACGAGATGGCGGGCGACCGGCAGGAAGCCGGACGTGCAGTGCCTCACATGGCGGCGCAGGTAGTCCACCGCGAAGTACTGGTACTCGCGCTCCGGCAGCTCCCAGCAGCGCAGGGCGATCGCGGTGCAGTCGGCCTCGTCGGGGCGGGGCGTACCCTCCAGGACCGTGCGGGACAACGCCCTGCGTACGGGTGTGGTGAGGCCCAGGAAGGGCGCGATGTCCTTCATGTACGCCCGCATGGGCACGGCCCGCTCCGGGTCGGCCGCGGCGGCGTAGGTGGCCGTGAGCCGCTCCAGCACGGTGTCCGCGAGAACGCTGCCCGGCACCCGCACGGTGCCCGCACCTGTGACGCTCATGAGACGAACCATACGGCGATCACATACACAGGTCGGTTAGTGTCGCCGACATGCTCGCCGATGCCGCCACCGACTCTGGGGGCACCGCCACGGCCACTCCCCAGGCCACTGCCCGGACCACTGCGCAGCTCACCGGCACGGGTCTCGCCGCAGTCGTGGCCGTCCCCACGGCCATGCCCGTCGCACCTCTGCTGCCCGCCGTGCCCTTGCTGCCCGTCACCCCGACCGGCTTCACCGCGCGCTGCACGAGAGCCCTGCTCTCTCCGTGGTCGCGGCTGTCGCTGCTCCTCGTGCTGCTCGCCGGGGCGGCGTCGACCGTACTGCTCTTCCACCCGCAGCGACTGCTCTCCGACGGCTGGCCGCCCCAACTCGGCGGCGCCATGGCCGCGTTGGTGTTCGCGGCCGCGTACGGCCTGTGCAGCGTGGCATTCGTACCGCGCCCCCTGCTGAACCTCGCCGCGGGCGCCCTGTTCGGCTCCCAGCTGGGCACCGGCGCGGCGCTGGCGGGCACGGTGCTCGGCGCCGGGATCTCCTTCGGCCTGGGCCGCGTGCTGGGCCAGGACGCCCTGCGCCCGCTGCTGCGGGGCCGGTGGCTGAAGGCCGCGGACGGTCAGCTCAGCCGGCACGGATTCCGTTCGATGCTGGCGGCACGGCTCTTCCCGGGACTGCCGTTCTGGGGCGTGAACTACTGCGCCGCCGTCTCCCGCATGCGCTGGACGCCGTTCCTGCTCGCGACGGCCCTCGGCTCGATCCCGAACACCGCCGCCTACGTCGTCGCCGGCGCCCGCGCCTCCAGCCCCACGTCACCGGCCTTCCTGATCGCGATGGCCTGCATCGCCCTGCCCGCCCTGGGTGGCGCGGTGGTGGCCTGGCGCAAGCGCCACCATCTGCGAGCCCAGTAAGAGGTCAGACCGCCTCGATGATCATCGCGTTGGCGAGGCCCCCCGCCTCGCACATCGTCTGGAGCCCGTACCGCGCCCCCCGGTCCCGCATCGCGTGCACCAGCGTGGTCGTCAGCCGCGTGCCGCTCGCCCCGAGCGGATGCCCGATCGCGATGGCCCCGCCGTGCACGTTGACCTTGGCGAGATCCGCGCCCGTCTCCTGCTGCCAGGCCAGCACGACGCTGGAGAACGCCTCGTTGACCTCGAACAGGTCGATGTCGTCGAGGGTGAGCGATGCCCTGCGCAGCACCTTCTCGGTGGCCGGAATGACGCCCGTGAGCATGAGCAGCGGGTCGGAACCGGTCACGGCGAAGCTGTGCAGCCGGGCGAGCGGGCGCAGCCCGAGCCGGGCCGCGGTCTCGCTGGACGTGATGAGGACGGCGGAGGCGCCGTCGTTGATCGGGCTGGAGTTGCCGGCGGTGATGTTCCACTCGATCTGCGGGAAGCGCTCGGCGTACGTCGCGTCGTAGAAGGCGGGCTTCAGGCCGGCGAGTATCTCGGTGGTGCTGCCGGGCCGTACGCACTCGTCGCGCGAGGCGCCCGCCAGGGGTGCCACCTGGGCGTCGAAGAGGCCCGCGTCCCAGGCGGTGGCCGCCTTGTCGTGCGAGGAGACCGCGAAGGCGTCCAACTGGTCGCGTGTCATCGACCACTTGGCGGCGATGAGTTCGGCGCTGATGCCCTGCGGGACGAGGCCCTCCGGGTAGCGTCCGGCCACACCGGGACCGAAGGGATCCGTGCCCGGCAGCACGCTCGACCCCATCGGCACGCGCCCCATGGACTCCACACCGCACGCCACGACCAGGTCGTACGCCCCGGAGATCACACCCTGCGCCGCGAAGTGCACGGCCTGCTGGGACGAGCCGCACTGACGGTCCACCGTGGTCGCGGGCACCGACTCCGGGAAGCCCGCCGACAGCACGGCCTGCCGGGTGATGTTGACGGCCTGCTCACCGACCTGGGTGACGGTGCCGCCGATGACGTCGTCGATGAGGGCTGGGTCGACCCCGGTGCGCTCGACGAGGGTGCGCAAGGTGTGTGCGAGAAGTTCGACGGGGTGGACCTGGGCGAGGGAGCCGTTCGGCTTGCCCTTGCCTACGGGCGTGCGTACGGCTTCGACGATCACTGCGTCACGCATGGTGCGGGCCTCCACAACAACGATCACAACTACCGGTGAGTAGGAAATCCAAACTCACCATAGCCCCGTAAGTTGGAAAAACAAACCCACCATCGAATCAGCCCTAGACTGGACGCCATGCCCGCCTCCAAAGACCCGCGCCCCTGCTCGATCGCCGACGCCCTGGCACTCGTCGGCGAGAAGTACTCCCTGCTCGTCTTGAGGGAGGTGTGCCTCGGCAACCGCCGCTTCGACCAGCTGGTCCGCAACATCGGCGCCCCGCGCGACGTTCTGGCCACCCGGCTGCGTCGCCTCGTCGACGCCGGGATCCTGACCCGGCGGGCGTACAGCGAGCATCCGCAGCGCTTCGAGTACCGGCCCACCGAGGCGGGGCTCGAACTGGAGCCGGTCCTGATGACCCTCATGGCGTGGGGCGACCGTCATCTTCGGAGGGATCAGCTCGACCGCCCCATGGTGATCGAGCACATCTGCGGCAACGAACTGGTCCCCGCGGTCACCTGCACCGCCTGCGGCAACCCGGTCCGCCACGAGGACCTGACGGCCCACCCGCAGTCACCGGGCTGGACCGTGACAGGCCCGACCGCAGCCTGATGCAACAGGCCGCCTGCTAAAAACAGGCCAGGGCCTACGCCCCCTTGTAGACGTCCAACCGCCCGCACATCCCGAACTTCCCGTACGCCGAAGGCTGTTCAGCCCGTACAACAGCACCGGCGAGGTGCGAGAAGTCACCCTGTTCCAGCCGGTCGAGCTGCTCCCCCGTGGCCGTGGCGGCGGCTCGCGCCCCCCGCTCCCAGCGCTCGCGCCACTCCGTGAGCCGGGGCCGTACCAGCGCGGCGGCGGCCCGGTGGAAGGCGGCCAGCGCTTCCGGTCCCTCGGCGTCTCGCAGCGCGCGGTAGCCCTCCAGGGCGAGGTCGCGCCGGGCCCTGGCGACCCGTTCCTGCTCCGCCTCGGGCGCGTCGGCCGGAATCACGGTGACGGAGGCGTACGTCTCGGGGTCGGTGAGGTACGGCGGGGGCAGCGTGAGCACCGCGTCGCCCGCCTCGGGCAGCCCGCTGTTCTGCATGAGGACGGTGATGCGCAGGTCGTCCTCGTTGACGAGCCGGTGGATCGTGCCCGGCGTGAACCAGGCGACCGTTCCGGCCGCGAGCGGCGTGACCTCGTACCCGGAGGTTGTGAGCGTCTGCACCGCACCACGCCCGCCGGTGACGACGTACCCCTCCGAACAGGTCAGGTGCATATGGGGAGTTCCGCCGCACACCCCGCCATCGACCTCGGCCGGCCAGTCGTAGACCGACAGATGCGAGACGGCGACCCCGCCCGGCAACCCGGAGAAGCCCCCAGCGGCCCCTGCGTCAACCACAGATGCACTCACCACGGGCGCGCCTCCAGGTACTTGGCGATCTCCTCCCGCTCCCACTCCCCGTCGGCGATGACGACCCGGTAGCGCCGGGTGAGTGTGTCGCCGGGGGCGAGCTCCAGCTCGTCGTAGAAGGCGAAGGAGGGGGCGATCCCCGCGAAGGGCTCGTTGCGGACGAACCAGTGGGCGGGGTGGGTGCCCTGGGCGCCGGACTGGTCGTTCTCGGGGGCGTGGGCGAAGACGATGGTCGCGTGGCCGTCGGTGCCGTCGTGTTCGCCGGAGACGGCGAGCCAGGGGCCCTGGGAGCCCATCAGCTCGGGACCCTCGCCGTCGGGGCCGATGATCCGGCCGTCGCGGAAGGCGCGCGGGCCGCGCCAGAAGAGGCCCGTGTAGCCGGCCGCCTCGCGCCCGTGAGTGGTCGGACTGCCGAACCGCAGGGGCTCGTCACGGCGGTTCGTCACGGCGCTCGTCCAGGTCAGCGCCCACGAACCCGACTCCGTATCCACATCATGCACCTCGATCCGGCGCTGCTCGTCGGCCCAGAGTTCACCGCTGTACGGGTGCCAGGTCAGCCGTTCGGCGATGACGAGCCGTTCCTCGCCCGAGTCGGTGTGGATGTCGATCTCGTCGAAGGCGACGTGGGCCATCGACCCGACCCGCTCCGGGAGTTGGAGATATCCCTCGCCGTGAACGTATGTGTTGCCGCCCCACAGGTTCGAGCCCGAGAGATGCGAAGCGGTGAACTGGAGGCCCTTGTGCCAGCGGTGGTCGTTGGGCCGGTAGTCCGTGACGACGTCACCGGCGAGTGTCCTGATCGGGTGGAGGTACGGCTTCGGCGCCTCCCAGGCGGCCTCGGGCCGGTACACGTAGCTGAACAGCTCGACGCCGGTGGCCGGTTCGGTCACCGTGATGCGGTCCCCGTGGGCATGGACGATACGCAGGCCGGTCACGCCGGCACCTCCTCGCGCGCCACGGGCGCCCAGCCAGGGGCGCCGCCGTGCAACGCCGTGTAATAGGGGTCTCCGGGGCCGATCTCGCCGGCCCGCACGGTCGTGTCCGTGAACGCCGACTTGTAGAGCGCGGTGATCAGTTCGAGGCTGGTGCGGCCGTCCGTGCCGCTGCTGCGCGGCCGTTCGCCGGCCCGCATGCTCACGACGAGTTCACGCAGCTGCTCCAGGTGCGAACTCGGCACGTCCGGCCCGAAGTCCCGCCAGGCCGCGGCCTCGTCGCCCGACACGTCCGGGGCGGGCGTGATGCGCCAGTTGTCGTTGCTGTGCCCGTACAGGTGGGTGAGTTCGACGGTCGCGCGCTCGCAGTCGATGCGGATACGGCTGACCTCGTCGGGGCTCAGCACGCTGTTCACGACGGTCGCCATCGCGCCGTTCTCGAAGCGGACCAGGGCGGTCGAGACGTCCTCGGTCTCCACGTCGTGGACCAGCCGCCCGGCCATGGCCTTCACCTCGGTCCACGGCCCGAGCAGGTCGAGCAGCAGGTCCATCTGGTGGATGCCGTGTCCCATCGCGGGCCCGCCACCCTCGGTCTCCCAGCGACCGCGCCAGGGCACCGCGTAGTAAGCGGTGTCGCGGTACCAGGTGGTCTGGCAGTGCGCCACGAGCGGCCGCCCCATCGCCTGCTCGGCGAGCAGCCGGCGCACATGCCGGGAACCCGACCCGAAACGGTGCTGAAAGACGATCGAGGCGTACGGCCCGCCGGCTGTGCCCTGTCCCGGGCCCTCTGCGCCTTCTTCTTTCTCCACGGCGTCGAAGTCGGCGAGCGTCGGCACCGGCGGCTTCTCGCACCAGACCCAGGCGCCGGCCCGCAGCGCGGCGATCGTCTGCGCGCGGTGCAGGGTGGGCGGGGTGCAGATGGTGACGAGGTCGGGCCGCTGTTCCCGGAGCATCTGCTCCAGATCGGTGTAGGCGTGCGGGATCCCTGCCTCGGCGCAGAAGGACTCGACCGACGTGGCATCGATGTCAACGGCCGCGACGACCTCGGTCTCCCCCTCCTCGGCGAGCCGCGCGAGCGCCGGGAAATGGGAACCGCGGCCGATGGCACCGGCGCCGACCACGGCGGCCCGGATGCGTCGGCCGGTGAGAGGGGTCAAGGGCTGGAGCGCCCCGGGGTTGGTGGCGGGTGTGGACATGGTCGTGATCAGCACTCCTCCGGGGAACAGCGAGCGCATGCAGCAAGCGCTTTCCTCCGCTGCAACGTATGCGCCGCCCCCGCAGCTGGTCAACACCGCGAACCCGGAGTCGTCGGACCACTCGTGAAACCTCTGTGTGCGGAGTCACGCAACCGCCCTGAAACCTCCGCGCCCGGAGTCCCGCGACCGCCGTGAAACCCCTGTGTCGGGCCTGTCACACCGGGACGCTACGCTGCCCCTCACACACACTCGTTCACCGCGCGCGGCGTTTTGGTGTGTCCTTTGCCCCTCCTCGATCAGCACTTGGACGCCGTAACTCCATGTCTTGGTTTGAATCCCTCATCCTCGGACTCGTCCAGGGGCTGACCGAGTTCCTCCCCGTCTCCTCCAGCGCGCATCTGCGGCTGACGGCGGCCTTCTCGGGCTGGGAGGATCCGGGCGCGGCCTTCACCGCGATCACACAGCTCGGCACGGAGGCGGCGGTGCTGATCTATTTCCGCCAGGATGTCGGGCGGATTCTCGCCGCGTGGTTCCGGTCGCTCACGAACAAGGAGATGCGGCACGACCACGACGCCCAGATGGGCTGGCTGGTGATCGTCGGCTCCATCCCGATCGGCGTGCTCGGCGTGACCCTCAAGGACCAGATCGAGGGCCCGTTCCGCGACCTGCGCATCACCGCCACCATGCTGATCGTGATGGGCGTCGTCATCGGCATCGCCGACCGCCTCGCGGCCCGCGACGAGAACGGCGGCCGACACCGGGCCCCCAAGCAGCGCAAGACGCTTGAGAACCTCAACGCCAAGGACGGTCTGCTGTACGGCCTCTGCCAGGCGATGGCCCTCGTCCCCGGCGTCTCCCGCTCGGGCGCGACCATCAGCGGCGGCCTGTTCATGGGCTACACCCGTGAGGCTGCGGCCCGTTACTCCTTCCTGCTCGCCATGCCGGCCGTACTGGCCTCGGGCGCCTTCGAGTTGAAGGACGCGGCAGAGGAAGGGCATGTCGCGTGGGGGCCGACGATGTTCGCGACGGTGATCGCGTTCGTGGTCGGATACGCCGTGATCGCCTGGTTCATGAAGTTCATCTCGCACAAGTCCTTCATGCCGTTCGTCTACTACCGCGTCGCGCTCGGCATCGTCATCATCGCGCTGGTCACGGCGGGCGAGTTGAGCCCGCACGCGGCGGAGTCGGCGGGCTGAGTCAACTCCCGGGCAGGGCAAGCGCCCACGCCTCCGGCTCGATCCCGACACCGTTGGCGACGTACGCGATGGTGCGGTACCACCCGGCCAGCACAAGGAGTTCGAGGGCCTCGGGTTCGCCGAGCCGCTCCCGCAGACCGGACCACGCGGCGTCGCTCAGCCGGGCGTCGGCGTGGAGTTCGTCGACGGCTCGGAGCAGCGCGGACTGGCGGGGCGACCAGGCCGGGTCGTCCGGGGTGCCGGTCGCGGTCAAGGTGATCTGGTCCGGGGTGAGTTGGGCGACTTCGGCGTACGTCGCCATGTGGACTCCCCACTCGTAGGCGCAGCCGGAGCGGGCGCAGACACGGGCGATCACGAGTTCACGGTCGGCGGCACTCAGACGACCGTGGACGAGGAGCCCGGCGCCCAACGCCCGCATCCGGGAGGCGAGTTCCGGATGGCGTTCGAGGACCTTGAAGAGCATCAGGGGTTCGCGGGTCACGCCGGGCGGCATCCAGCGGTGCAGGGCGCGGTCCGTCTCGGGGGCGTAGGGCGGGGTGACGCCTTCGATGCGCTGTCTCATGTCCATCGACTCTTGTTTCATGTCCACCGACTCTTGCGCTTCTGAAATCGAAGCGCAAGGGTGAGGCACGGTCACAAGAAGTCGGCAGAGGAGGCCAGTTGGAATCCGCGCCCACGGGATCCACGCCCGCCGGATCCACGCCCGCTCCCGGTCGCCCCGTGCGCGGATCGGCCACCGGCCGCCCCGTCATGGCCGCGCTCGATCTCCTCGGCCGACGCTGGACACTCCGCGTGATCTGGGAACTCCACCGGCACGGCACCCCGATCGGCTTCCGCGACCTGCGACGCCGTTGCGACAGCATGTCCTCCAGCGTCCTGTCCACCCGGCTGACGGAACTGCGCGAGGCGGACATCGCCGGGCAGACACCCGACGGGGCCTGGCAGTTGACCGCACTCGGCACGGACCTGGTGACAGCGATGGCTCCGCTGTCGGAGTGGTCGCGGGTGTGGGCCGAGCGGCGGAGGTGACCCAACTCATGGCGCTGACACAGCAGTTCGCCCGCGTGACGAACGAGTACCTCGACACCTGCCGTACTTCAGCCCTCGACTCGTCCGGCGGGTCCCCGGGCTGGGACCCGCCGGACGGCGACCTGCTCGACACGGGCTGGGCACTGTGGGGCCTCATCCGCTACTGCCGCTCGACCGGCGCCGACCCGCAGTTGACCGCCCTGCTCGACCGCGCCGTGTCGGGCGATCCCGGCGGAGATGTGGGATTCCTGGACCACGACGAGGTGTACGACGGTTTCGGCGATCCGCCCCGGCTGCTCGCCCCCACCGCGGTCGCCGACATCGCCGCCGCACTGGACCGCGTCCGACTCGGCGACCTGCTCGCGGACTTGCCCGCGTCCACCGAAGTCGCCGCCGCCGTCTGTGGATTCGGTGCCGGATTCGACGGTGACGTACGGGAACATCTGACCGAACACTTCGTCGCCGTGCGGGAGTTCTACCGCGCCGCCGCACGTCACACCCAGTGTGTCGTCACGTGGGTCGACTGAGCGTCCGGGCCGCACCGGGCGCCCGTTTCACCGTGCCCGTGACCAACCCCATACGGTCTGAGTAGCCGTCTGGTAGCGCAGTGTCAGTCCTTGCCCCTAGGCTGTTCGCATGTCCCCCGATTTCGTGGCCCCTGGTTCCGTGCGGTCTGCTTCCGAGGTGAACGAGCAGATCCGGGCACTCTGGCTGCGTGCGGGCGGCTCGCTCTCCACCCAGGAGCGGGAGGAATACGAGCTGTTGGTGGTCGAGTGGGCCAAGGCGATACGTGAAGAGGTCATCGCGGCGGCCTGAATCCTCCTGATCGTCAACCCAGCCGGTTCAACCCGGCCGGTTCAACCCAACCGGTTCAACTCGCCCTGTCCCGCCGCCCACCGGCTCATCGCCCGCCCGACACCCGCACCACAGTCCCCGTCGCGTACGACGCGTCCGGCGACATCAACCAGGCGATCGCGGCGGCGACTTCCTCGGGCTGACCGGCACGGCGCAGCGGGATCGACGCCGCCAACCGGTCAGGGCGGTCCGGGTCCCCCATCCTCGCGTGGATCTCCGTGTCGATGACGCCGGGCGCGACCGCGTTGACGCGGATGCCGTCGGGGCCGAGTTCCTTGGCCAGGCCGAGCGTGAGGGCGTCGACGGCGGCCTTCGTCGCGGCGTAGTGGACGTATTCGCCGGGGCTGCCAAGGGTCGCGGCGGCGGACGAGACGTTCACGATCACGCCGTTTCCCCGTGCCGTCATCACGCGCGCGGCGCGGCGTGAACACAGCAGTGTGCCCAGGAGGTTGACCTCGACGACCCGGCGCAGGTCGGCGGGGTCGGTGTCGGCGAGGCGGCCGAACGGGCCGGTCACCCCGGCGTTGTTCACCAGCCCGGTGACCGGCCCGAGTTGCCGCTCGGCCACCGCGAAGAGCCGCTCCACGTCCGCCTCGACGGCCGTGTCCCCGCGCACGCACACCGAACGGGCGCCGGCCCGCCGTACCGCGTCCGCGACCTCCTCCGCCGCCTTCGCGTCCCGGAGATGGCCCACCACCACGTCGTGCCCGTCCTCCGCGAGCCGCCGGCAGGTCGCCGCGCCGATCCCCCGGCTGCCCCCGGTGACGACCGTGACAAGACGTTTCATGAGTACTCCTCACAACGAAATCCGATGAAGATCGGCGAAGAATCGTCGAACACCACCGAATGTTCCCCGCCTTGTATCCGCGTCCCTCTTGGCGCGACACCCTCCGTAGCCAACACTGAGCCGATGACGCAGCGTGTGGAACTGGCGATTGTGATGGACCGGCTGGCCGTGGACGAAGTGATCACCGAATACGCGGTGGCGGTGGACGACGGCGACTGGGAGGCGTACCGGAAACTGTTCGCCCCGGACGGGCGTGCCGACTACCGGTCCGCCGGAGGGATCGAGGGGAACGCGGAACAAGTCGCCGGGTGGCTCGATGAGAGCCTGCAACTGTTCTCGATGCGGCAGCATCTGATCGTCAACCGGCGGATCCGCTTCGGAGCCCTGGACCAGCACACCGACGACACGGCCCGTGTTCAGGCCGACTACGTCAACCCGATGCGCTTCGCCAAGGAGGAGCAGGGCGACGAGGGCGACGGCTCCACCGCTCCCGACTTCGTGTGCGGCGGGCGGTACGCGTTCGGCCTGCTGCGGACGTACGACGGCTGGCGGCTGACCGAGGTCGTCGTGGAGGAGAAGTGGCGGCGCCTTCCCGAGCGGCGCCCGCAGGCCGTGGTCAACTGAGACGGCCGGACTGACCGGACCGGCTGGAGTGGCCGGACCGTGACGGCCGGGTCGACGTCCTCTGTGCGAGATCGTCCAGGGCACGCACACTGGAGCGACCAGCGGGTAGGGATGTGCCGTATGAAAACGTTCGGCGACTGGCTCGCCTCTCCGTGGCGGCGTTCCCTGCTCGCCGTGCTCGCGGGCGCCCTGCCCGTGTTCGCGTTCCCCGCGCCGTCCCTGTGGTGGTTCGCCTACGTCGCGCTCGTCCCCTGGATCCTGCTGACGCGCTCGGCGCCGACCGGGCGGCGGGCGGTCCACGACGGCTGGTGCGGGGGCCTCGGGTTCATGCTCGCCGTGCACAGCTGGCTGGTGCCGAGCCTGAGCGTGTTCATCGTGGTCATCGCGGGGCTGCTCGGCGCGCTGTGGGCGCCGTGGGGCTGGCTGGTGCGCCGCTTCCTCGGTGGCGTCCCGTCGCCCCGGCGGGGTGCCGCCGCGCTCCTGGTCCTGCCCTCGGGCTGGCTGATGGTCGAACTCGTGAGGTCCTGGCAGGGGTTGGGCGGCCCCTGGGGGCTGCTCGGCTCCACCCAGTGGCAGGTGGAACCGGCGTTGCGGCTCGCGTCCGTCGGCGGGGTGTGGCTGCTGAGCTTCCTGGTCGTGGCCGTCAATGTCGCGGTGGCCGTCCTGGTCGCCGTGCGCGCGGTCCGGGTGCCCGCCGTCGCCGGGCTTCTCGTCACCGCCGCCGTCACCTCGGCCGCCTGGGTGTGGTCGCCGCGCCCCGACGTCGACGGCCACGTCCGGATCGCCGTCGTACAGCCCGGGATCATCGACGGCGACGAGAGCGGGGCCCGGCGCTTCGACCGCGAGGAGCAGCTGACCCGCCAACTCACCGGTCAGGACGTCGACTTGATCGCCTGGGGCGAGAGCAGCGTCAGCTTCGACCTCACCAAGCGGCCCGATCTCGCGCGCCGTATCGCCGCCCTCTCCAAGGAGACCGGCGCCGACATCCTGGTCGACGTGGACGCCGAACGCTCGGACAAGCCCGGCATCTACAAGAGCTCGATCCTGGTCGGCCCCAGTGGCCTCACCGGCGACCGCTACGACAAGATGCGGCTCGTCCCCTTCGGCGAGTACATCCCGTTCCGCTCCCTGCTCGGCTGGGCCACCTCCGTCGGCAAGGCGGCGGGCGTCGACCGCAGACACGGCACCGAGCAGGTCGTGATGAACGTAGGGCACGGGCTGCGCGTCGGCCCGCTGATCTGCTTCGAGACCGCGTTCCCGGACATGAGCCGCCACCTCGCCCAGGACGGCGCGGACGTCCTCCTCGCCCAGTCGTCGACCTCGTCGTTCCAGAACAGCTGGGCCCCCGAACAGCACGCCACCCTCGCCGCCCTGCGCGCCGCCGAGACGGGCCGCCCGATGGTCCACGCCACCCTGACCGGCGTCTCCGCCGTCTACGGCCCCAGCGGACAACGCATCGGATCCTGGCTGGGCACGGACAAGAGCACCACCCAGGTCTACGACGTCCCGCTCGCGCACGGCATCACCCCGTACGTCCGCTACGGCGCCTGGCCGGTGGGCCTGGCGCTGCTGGTGCTCGCGGCGATGTGCGTCGGGGAGGGAGCGATGGCGTTCAGGCTGCGGCGGACCGGTCCGCGACCGCTCGTACCACCCGCTCGCACAGTTCGTGAGTCGCCAGCGCGTCCCGGGCGCTGAGCACCTTGCCGGCGCGTACGGCGTCGAGGAACGTGAGGACGGCCTGCTCGATGCCGCGCTGCCGGGCCACCGGCACCCAGTCACCGCGCCGCCGTACGGTCGGCTGGCCCTTGTGGTCGACGACCTCGGCGAGGTTGAGGACCTGACGCTTGGTGTCCTGCCCGGAGACCTCCAGGATCTCCTCCACCGAGCCGCTGAGCCGGTTCATCACGCCGAGTGCGGTGAAGCCGTCGCCGGAGAGCTGGAGCACGAGGTGGTGCAGCAGTCCGTCCTGGACGCGGGCGCGCACGGTCACGTCCTCGATCTCCCCCGGCACCAGGAACCGCAGGGTGTCCACGATGTGGATGAAGTCGTCCAGGATCATGGCGCGCGGCTCCTCGGGGAGCCCGATCCGGTTCTTCTGCATGAGGATCAGCTCGCGCGGGTGGTCGGCGCACTGCGCGTACCCGGGGGCGTGGCGGCGGTTGAAGCCGACCGCGAGCGACACGTTCCGCTCCTCCGCGAGCCGTACCAGCCGCTCGGAGTCGGCGAGTTCGTAGGCGAGCGGCTTGTCGACGTACGTCGCTACGCCCGCCTCCAGCAGCCGGGTGACGATCTCGGGGTGCACGGTCGTGGGCGCGTGCACGAACGCGGCGTCGAGGCCCTGCGTGAGGAGCGCGTCGAGGTCCGTGTGGCGCCGGTCCGCCGGGAGGTGCAGGCCGTCGGCGACCCGGGCGAGCGTGGCGGGGGTGCGGGTCTGCAGATGCAGATCGACCCCGGGGAGCCCGCCGAGAACCGGCAGGTAGGCCTTCTGCGCGATGTCACCGAGCCCGATGCAGCCGACCTTCACGGAGTCTCCCAACGGTCGCCCAGCGGTACCTCGTGTACCTCCTCGGAAGCATACGGCGGGGGAATATCCCCTGGTGCGGGCGGTCGGAGCACGCGAGGATGCGGGCATGACCATCGAGCGCAGTGAACCCGCGACCACCGCCGACGAACGCACCATGCTGGACGGCTGGCTCAAGTACCACCGGGACACCCTGGCCTGGAAGTGCGAGGGTCTGACCGACGAACAGTTGAGGACCGCTGCGGTGGAGCCGTCCAACCTGACGCTCATGGGCCTGGTGCGGCACATGGCGGAGGTGGAGCGGAGCTGGTACCGCCGGGTCATGTCGGACGAGCAGCTGACCCCGATCTACTGCACCGACGAGGACCCGGACGGCGATTTCCATCTCACCGAGACGGACACCTGGGCGGAGGCCCACGCCACCTGGCAGGCCGAGATCGCGGCGGCGGACGAGCACGCGGCCCGGTTCGCCCTGGACGACATCTCCGTGGGCAAGCACCGGCGCACCGGCGAGCGCTTCAACCTGCGCTGGATCCACACGCACATGATCGAGGAGTACGCCCGGCACAACGGCCACGCCGACCTGCTCCGCGAGCGGATCGACGGGAACACCGGCGACTGACGTCACGTCACCCGGAGCGGGCGCGCGCCGTCCGTAAGGGGGCGGAGATCACCCGTGTGGGGCATCATCCGCCCGTCCGCTGTCCCGAACGGGGCCGGAACCAGCAGAGTTGCGCGGGTGCATCGAACGACGACCACCACCGCAACGCTCCTGGTCACCGTGGCTGTCTCGGCCCTCTCCGGCTGTGTGACGGTCCAGCGGCCGGTGGCCCCCGCTCCCCCGGCCGTACCGTCCCAAGCGTCGGTGCCGCGCCCGGACGGCAGCGCGGAGCCGCAGGTCGTACAGGCCGCGCAGGCGCCGGGGTGATGTCCGCCGGGCCGGTGCCCGTGTTCGCGTCGCTGGCGCTGTAGTGGTTCAGGCCCGTG